>NZ_JAQVNX010000016.1 GCF_028702905.1 Methanofollis sp. | reverse complement strand
GATGCGACAGGGTCGTCGCCAAGGTCGGTGAACTCCTCTCTCCAGTCCCAGTATTCGGACGCTCGGATCGTGCTGCCCATATGCGGGGGAGTAGGGGCCATGTCATATATCTTTTCCTGGAGGGGACCGACCGCCGGAGATAAACCAAAGGCTGATGGTGTTTCAAGGAGAAGGGAGATATCGACCTCCGGAAGGTGAGATCGTTTCGTGCAGAGAGGAAGATGTCCGGCCGTACTGGTCCATGGATGGCGGAGCCATCCCGGCGTCTGGAAACGCCTGATACCGCAGCTCGAAGAGGCGGCGATACCGTACCGGGTCTTCGACCACAGCGAGATGGGCGACGCCGCACCCGGCGAGATCGCCGCGGCGTTCAGGGACTACCTTGCCCTGGCGCGGGATGAGACCGGCTATGCCGGACCTGTCGATATGGTCTGCCACTCCATGGGGACCTGCATCGCCCGGTACCTCCTGGAGGTGATCGACGGCGGGCGGCGGGAGGAGCGGGTCAGGCAGTTGATCGGCCTCGGGCCGCCGAACAACGGGTCTTCCATGGCCGAGCTCTTCAACGACCCCGAGTACGGCCCGGAGGTCATCGACCGCCTCGCGGGTGTCTTCGTGCCCCGCGACTACGACCCCGCAGACGACGTCATCGTGCAGGAGTTCCGCCCCGGCAGCAGGACCATTGCCGCGCTGCAGGGCGCGAGGGCCCGCGACGACATCGCCTATCGGCTGGTCCTTGCCGCAAACCTCACGGCCACGCCCGCGTTCTTCCCCTGCTTCCAGGGAAAGACCTGGACCTTCGGCCCTGACGGGGAGTGGCGGACGACCTATGCCGGCGACGGCATCGTGCCGCACACCGATTCGTACCTGCCGGGCGCGGGCCTGGACATCCTCCCGGCAGACCCGTCGGGCCTGCAAGAGCGGCCCGAGCAGTACTGCCACATCGGCCTGCCCCGGAACCCCGAGGTGATGGCGAGGGTGATGGAGTACCTCCAGGACCCGGCGACGCAGCCGCAGGGTGTGTGCCCGGAGAGGGAGGGGGGGCCGGAATGATCCCGGCTTTCCTGAAGATCCGCGAAAAATGACCCCCGCCAGATGCCACTCCTGCCGGAAACGGTGCATGCGGCAAAGATAGAGGATGAAATTTAAAATAAAATCAACAGGCACATTAAGTGCGGCGGCATTCTTTCATCAGAGGAGATCCATGCCGTCGGTCAAAAGATGCCCCTCCTGTGATATTTATTTTGACGAAAGCCTGCCTGCATGCCCGTTCTGCGGGGCCCCAAACGACTCCTGGCCGGAAGGGGCGGCTTCATCACACCAATCCCCGCCGCCATCGCGCAATGCCGCGATCACATCACCAGACGTGAAAAAACTCCGCAACCCCTGGGTCGCCGCCCTCTGCAGTCTCTTATGGATCGGGTGGGGGCAGTGGTATAATGGGAGGACGAATGACGGCCTCTTCTATCTCGGGGCATATATGGTCTCGGCGGTCCTCGCCACCTTCCTCGTCGTGCCTCTCTTTCTCGTCTCATTCTGGGCATCTGTGTTGCTGATACTGCTCTCCACCCTGGTGGTGCTCGGGATCTTTGGACATTCTATATACGATGCTTACAGGACGGCGGACAGGATCAACCGCGGCGAAGCGGCATTCACCAGAAAAAGCAGGTTGTTCTGGGTGCCGGCCTCGGTGTATGTTCTTGTCATAGTCATGATCGCGGCGATCCTGCTCATCGGGCCGGTGCCTCCTGCAGAAGGGCACGCCGACGCCATCCCGGAGACACCTGTGCCCACAACGGCGACCACTCCTGCCGCGCCCGACACCCAGAGAACAGAGTTCTTCGACCTCTTCTTAACCAAAGAGGATCTCCCCGCAGATTATGCCCCGCCCAGATACAAGTTAGATACCCGAGTCTGAACTCTCTCCGACCATGAGAGCGTTCGGGGCCGATGTCGGATTTGTGGAATTTTTTTCAGAAGACCCGGCACCAAAGCCGGGGGACCTTGTCATCTCGCAGAAACTCATCACCTTCCCCGAAGGAAATGCCACGAAGATGGTCGACTCCGACTATGAGACCTACTCCATCGGACGAAACGAAGTGCTCGACCCGCCCGCCATCGGGGAGAACTCCGCGGCATTCAAACTGATCGGACGGGACCGGAATGCGACCGAGGACCACATTCACTACGTGATCACCTTCTCGCAATACGATATCTATGAGATGTTCGTGACCGTCGGGCCTGATCCCGATTATGAACTGCTCAAGGACCTCGCCGTGAAGGCCGCGGCAAAGATCCCGTGAGGGGGTCGGACTAGGAATAAAACAGATCAAAGAGACTTTGTAGTATTGATCAAGAGAGTTCCCTACAAAGCCCAAATACTGGTTTTATTCCGATGAATGTGATGTTGAAATCAGTTTATCTGGCAATCCGTTCCCTGATCACTTTATGCCTCTTATCATACATTGGCAATAATTTAAGCACATTTAATGCTTCAATCTCTGTGTTAACACCATAGACTCGATCTTCAGCGATCTCAGGATACCTTTTACGGGAATCGATCTTCTGATCCGCGAGTTTTCCGCTCCATCCTTCAACACGATATCCAATAATCAAACGCTTTAGAGCCCAGGCATTTGCCATCTCAGAAAGTGTGCCTGCACCTCCGCCTATTGCAATTACCGCGTCTGCATTTGAAACTATAATATTCCGGCCAATGTCCAGACCAGTAGGTATACAAATATCGACGTACTGGTTTGCTTCACATGGATCATTGCCTGGAATAATACCTATTGTATCACCAGACCTATAATGGGATGAATTTCTTGCCCCTTTTGAGGCTGCCTCCATAACTCCACCAAGTCCACCGGTAATCAATTGAAATCCATTATCAATCAGACAACAACCAAGTTTTTCCGCCAGAATATATTTTTCTGAGTTCTCAGGCAGATTTGCATCACCTATCACTGCAATCATCTTTCGATCAGTCATGAAATTCTACGCTCCGTCTTGAATGTGTTTTTCGCATCAACAAATGATATTTCAGCAATGTTCGTATCCGCTGAAATGACGATTCCGTTGAGGAATTCGATTGACTTTACATTTTCACCAAATAAACTGTAAATTAGGGGAAAGAGAGTAATGTCATGAGCAACGATGATCAATAATTCGCCCCTGCCCAGTCCCGGATAATGCAATACATTCCTCAAAGTCTCATCAGTATATTCATACGGGTTCCGAAGGGTATTTCCTGGAATTTTCTCATCCAACCATTTTATGATGAGATTTGACCACCCGAATGTGTTTCTTACCTTTACCAGATTATCGAGATTTACGACCGGACTTGTTATTGTCGGTTCGCATCCGAGAATCCTTGCCTGACTTTCAGAGCAATATCCATCAAAAATTGACTGAGCCGTCATCTCCGCTCTTTTCGCTATGGTATGACCAAGGAGAAGCCTCTTTACAGAGGGGATTTGATTCATTGCTTCACCAAATTCTCTGGCCATTACAATGCCCTCCTCAGTAATTCCGACAGAATCACGAAGCTCGTCAGGAATCCCATTAAACGATTCTCTCTTTGAATGCCGAATAAGTGCGATTGTCCGACGATTTTTTGGTGCATCTTTGATGAGATTAAGTACATAATCGCCGGGCTTCATCCCATATCGCCCCTTAAGATGCAGGTATCTCTGTTCAGGGGATTTTTCTCGACAATTTTAGCAATCATATCTTCCCGGCGGATCCTGGTTGCCGGGTCTTTATTCCCCGTGGGTTCGTAGAAGTACAGAATATTATTGACATAGACCGGATGTCTTGCCATCTCAACCATGGGAATCATAAAAGCCCAGTCTTCGGCAAAGGGAATCCAACCGGTATCAATTTTGAAATAGGATTCCGGGATAGCATCAAAGAGATATTTTCTGAATGTTCTCAGATGCTGCCAGACATTGCCGCCCCGTGCATTACGGACATCTTCGAATATTGCTGGATAATCACATGATTTATCCGTTCGTATCATGGACCCTACGGTCAAATCTGCCCCCTGTTGATACTTTTCCCTGAGGCACTCAATGACATCAGTCCCGATGAGGGCATCGTCCATATCCAATGTGATAATGATACTGTCCGGATTTGAGCAGATATCCCGAATAGCAATTACATTGTTTTCAAGAGACGTCAGGGGGGAAAAATTGAAGAATGCACGGCCCCTCTCCCCCCATGTGGGTAAAAGGACTTCTTTGATATATTCGGGAACTGGATTCAAGGATCCTGCATCGATGAAGACCAGGCCAAAGCTGGAGTCTGTTTGCCGATCTACCGAATCCATACATCGTCGCAATTTTGAAATGGGAACATCTTTTCCACGGATGATGAATACATATTCATTACTGAGAGAACCGGCCCAGTCATTCATTGTTCCTCTGAGATCAACGGAATTATTCTGGATCTCTGGAATCTTCTTTTGTTCCGCAGACCTGAGCACAGTGAACCAAAAATTACTATTAGTTTTTGTAGTGTTGGGAACATGGATGAAAAATGTTCGCCGGTCTCCCCCACGATAGGACTGCCATTCTGATTGAGCAAGTTTGGTATCGAGAGCACGATGCCAGGCAAGTTGAAGTGCGCCTGATTCATCCGCATCATTTGGGAGAGGAAGTGACGATAGAATTCGAGCCCTCGATATCAGCCCACATCGCACTTCAGTTCGCCATTTTTCCCCCTGACTATCCCGTGTGTATGGTTCATCATCAGATTTTGCGATATTGAATGAAACTGTAAGGGCATTTGGATCGGACTGGAAAATGCTGACCATATCTCCCAGATAATCATGGTCACGGTCCATTCGTGCGATGATGCAGTCGCTATCCATGTGGAGAATATAATCTCCCTGACACTGTTCAAACCCGAAAAGCGCCATAAAGGTCGGTTGACCATTCCGACTACGGGGGTTCGCTGAAGAAACATTAAACCATCTTATGTTGGTGTCTTCAATGATTAGGGGATCTTCAGGTGCGGTCACCACCTTATCAATTATTCCTTCAGCGACGAGACGGTCAAGTTTCCTGTTGAAATCCATCAGGTTTGCCTGAGAATATTGGCGTGCGAATGGGCCCGTATAGTTATCCGTGACCACGATTTTCTCTAAAAAGGTCTGAGGTCCTTCCAACTGACGAACAATGTGCCGGATTTGAAGATCGATTGTCTCCCATTCCATCGCACCCGCACGGATGAGAAGTGATACTTTGTTGTTTTCTGGGATATTGAGAGGTTTTAACTTCAGGATGATGAAATCACTGGACGGACAGAGGTTTTGAATGTCCAATGTTTTGACTTCTTCAACTCTCGATATCTCAAAGGCATGCTGGTGGAAAAGGTGTTTGTACCATGAGAACGGCCTGTGGCATTCATACCGAATCTTGCCGGTTTCCTTCATTTTTTTATGGTAACAAAATTGTCTTTGATATGTCGGATCCTCCGGGAGGTCCAGCTTGATATGGGTTTCAGATTCCGAAACAGATGATGAAAATGGATTGCAAAGAGCAACAATTACTTCACCGTCATCTGAAACCAGCTTACGGATATTTTCCATGACCTCCTTTACTTCTGTGTTATCGCTGATTGTACAGAGAACCAGACTACAGACCACAGTGTCAAACGTCTCCCCACGCAATAGAAGGTGTGTCAATTCGTTGGGATCGACATAATGAGCTTTTACAGGGTTGGTATAATTCTTACGAAGAACCGAAAGATCCGGATCATACGCAAACACACTATATCCCCTGTCTGCTAGTCTTTCTGCAATTGATCCCCTTCCACATCCATAATCAAAAATCCTTGTTGGATGTCCTTCAGTAACCAATTGAACTATTTTTTCGTTAATGAGATCATTTTTTGTTTTTTTCTTCGTAGCTTCGAAAAAATAATTAAAACCGTAGAGTTCAGGCAGGTCAGGGTCAAAGAGAGCGGTCGACATCAGTTCTGATATATCTTTTCGGAAATACCAGCGGTACGTTAGATATGCCCTTCTGCACATCTGAAGGAATTCGTTTTCATTGTACGGAACAATCGAATCTCCGATATCTACCAATTTAAGCGTATCACCATTGACAATCAGGTTCTTTGGGTGAAAATTTGTAAATGCGATGCCGGATTCTTTACATTCATTCAGAATTGCGAATATATCCTGAAGGTGACCACCTGAATATTCTTTATCGCCTTCATAGGACATGACAAAGATAAGTTCTCCATTTTCCTCAATAATATCGGTAAGAGAACTCAAATGGGGAAGAGAACTGCTGTTTAATACCTTTTTCCGGAGAATTTCAAGGCGGGCTTCCTGAAAATTCGCCAGACCCGCATAGAAATATTTGTACGCGTTTTTGCCATCAGTGAATACAGCCCCTTCATGACCATGCCCTATGTTCCGCAGGGGCATCGGTATGTCATGATATCTTTTCCGAAGGATTCTTTCTGTGACCTGTTTTGCATATCTGATATGTTCCGGATAAATTTCCTGAGAAAGGTTGTGGCGATAGGTTTTCACATGTTCTTTGAAATGGCTCAGAAACAGATTCAGATCAGTACGGTTCCATGACGTCCCCTCATGATATGTCTTCCAGATATTTTCAGGAGAGTAGAGTTGTTTCAGTGATTTCAGGAATGAATGCAACTCATCAATTCCCTGAATGTCACAAAAGACTTCTGACTCCAACATATTCTCAATTGAAACGATTAAACCTCGAATGCGGGAGGCATTCATTACAAACTGGGAAAGTCTCCTATTCAGATGATACCGGAACAGTGATGAGATCATTTCCATGCCGTTATCATCTATTGAGAGTCTGATCCGGCGGGGAACGGAACCAGTTTCCCGAATTTTTCTCTCATAGTACTGATCCATCGCACGGATGAAGGCACTGCCGTAAAAATCTGCAAGAAGTGTGCCAAAATCGTGTACCCGTGTTGTTTCAGATGTTCTTTCCTGCCGGACGGCAAGAGGGAATAAACCTACTCTGGCTGCCTTGATGCGATTATTGAGGATACACCAGAACGTGTCCCCGCGGCGGGCATTCAGTTGTCCAATCCGGGGGGAAAGGTTGGGAAATTCACGAAGACACTCCAGATTGAAAACAATGGTATTCCCTCCCCGAGGGATAATGGACGGGGATGGTACAGGCAATTTGCTACAGGTAGAATGATGGTGAGTTATAACCGGACGGGAGATATTTTTTCCAAAACCGATTTCAGGGATCTTCTGGATAAGATCATCAATTGTCGGTATTTCCATCAGTGATTCTCGAAAAGGCAATTCAAGGTGTGCGGTGTGTTCACCCGAATAGTCATAGTAATAATCCGGAAATTTCTCAGATAATTTATCAGTCTGGTGAATCGGCTCGATTTGAGTATTTTTTTGCCCTGAATATTCAGAGACTATTACCTGTTCCCTGCGTTTCAATTCTGATAGAATATCGAGAAGTTGAACTCGAAGAGTACTATGCACTGGTAGCGGTGCGTCGCCGGTTATTTTTCCGACGGCGATGCTAATGCCCTGCCTTTTCAGTTCCACTATTGTGTCCTGAACTTCGGAATAGGATAATTTGACAATATTGTGCTCATTCGTGAGATATTCAAGCCTTATGTCATCGTCCAACACCCAGACAACAGAACCAGGTATTTTTTTCGCCTCTTTGTAAAGATGGTGATGAAGGACAGTCCTTCCTGAAGAAATGCCCTTCCGTTGTTCTTTATCCTGCAGATATGATCCGAATACGCCTGCATCACATTCTTCATCGATGGTTTTTCTGCTGATCAGCGTGCAGTTCAGCGATTGATACTGTTCGCGACCAACCAACTGTTTAAGAACTTCGGTTGATGGTGTGTTGTCACAGATTACAACCTTTCGAATAGCCGGAGAATCCCCAAAAAAAGCATGAAGATCGTCAAGGAGACTTTCAGCGGATGTCATCCGTGTTGCAATGAAACCAACGACCAAAGGAACTGCTGATTCTGTTTGATAACAACGTGGTTTGTCTTGATGTATCGATTTGGCTCCATCAGGTATTCCAACGGAATGAATCTCACATCCAAACAACTTCAGGGCACGATGCCTGAATGCATCCCGTTCCCGAGAGTTCATGCGCGGAGCATATTTGTTGTAGAATTCTGTTAAACCCTGAATTTTACGGGGGGAATGTGGTTCAGAAAGCCGGTTTGTATTGGGAAGAGCCCAGTGATGTACCAGATGTTTTTGAATATACCCAACCTTGCACGAACTCAGATCGAGTATTCGAATACATACATCTCTGTCTGTCGTACTTTCCAGATTTTCGTCAAAACCCCCTGCCTCAAGAAGTGTCGAGAACCTGACAAAAAGATTTGAACCCTGAACATGGGGATTTCCAACAAAAAAATCACTGACACTAAGAGAATCTGGGACAGACAATCGCATCCCTTCATCATCCTGCTTTTCATGACGGATAAGGCCCGATATAACAACGTCCAGGTTTTCTGATTCGGCTTTTTCGAGGCAGAGGGAGAGATACTCCGGTTCCCACTCATCGTCGTCGTCAAGAATGGCGCAGTATGTAGATTCAGGGATGTAATTATCTTCAATAAGAGTTTGAAGTCCTGTGTTTATTGCCCCTGAGAGATTTTTTGTCCTCTGATTTTTTATCAACCGTATTTGTGGAAATATCAGGGCAATCTCATGAATGATTCGATCTGTTGCTTTCTCGTGTTCGGAATCACAATCACTGACAACAAAAATCGTATCCGGCTGAGTTGTCTGACAGATAATCGAATGAAGCGCATTTTTCAGGGAGTTCGGGCGGTTTTTTGTGGCAATAAGTACAGCAAGTTGCGTCATAATTTTCTCTTGCCCCCTTAGCAGATCCGCTTCTCAGTCGATTGTGAGACGGCAGTTTTCACATCGAGGCAAAACCCCTTGTTCAGGAGAGTGTTATTTACAGTCTCTGCTGCTCTGAGGAGGACCGTATTGTGTGAGGCATTGATCAGTTCCCGGGTGTCTTTCGGGACGCACTTCCCTCCATATGGACCCAGGCCAGGTCGCAAATGTTCCTGAGACTGTACGCGTCTGTCGGCATGGATTACACTCATTACCCGGTTTGGATCGGCTCCGTGGTCCTGAGAAATCTGTTCAATTTCATTTGTGAAGCTAACGAGGAGGGCAATTCTTGCATTATGAGCAAGTTTTCCAATTTCTGCTTCGATATGAGACATCCGTAAAACAGGCACAGTATCATTGAGTCCGTCTACCCAGGTGAATAACTCCAGCACAGTATCGATATCCTGATCGTCTCCGCTTACAACGATTCTGTCGGGGTTGACAAACCAGGTGAAGTTGCTTTTTTCGCGTAAAAATTCCGGCATATAAACGATTCGCAGACGTGGGAAACGTCTCACCGCTGAATCTGTATATCCAACGCCAACAGTGCTTTTTATCACGCAAATGCCGGAATACCTACTTTCATTGAGCCTGGACAAAACATTATCAACTGCTGAACAGTCAAGGCGACTATCAATGCCTTCTGGCGTCGAAACGGTGATAATAGCCACCTCTGTTTCCAGAATGTCACTCCATGAACCGCTACCTTTTATGTCTTTTATGTCATAACCGGTGGTGCGAGGGTAGTAGAAACGTAGTGCGTGTTTAACAGCAGAACCAACTGCTCCAAGGCCAACAATACCGACCTTGAAATTAACGTCTTGTTGATTGCTCATTTTATTGACTCCAATCGTGCTTAGAGCCAATAACAAAATGGATCGGCAAACATCACCGTTTGCGGTGTATCTTTCGATGGGATCACCATCCAGGATACTATGGAACAAATGCTCCACGCATAACATCCATCGATGCTATTGACTGATTTTCAATATGGGGGCAACCCCATATAATATTTTTGGTTTTGTGGCGGGTCTGGTTCTAGAAACCTTTCTTTTTCACGGTGTGAAAAAGGGTATCATGTAATCCATAATTGTGAATGATTTTGGTATTTCATGAATTTTTACGCCCTTGGTTTATTTATCCCGAGGTGCCGGTACAGCGCCTCGGGCCCCGGTTCTCTCCCCAGGAAATTCTCCAGGAGCATCATACCGTCCCCCATAGTGCCCCTCGACAGGACCTCGTCCCTGAATCTCATGCCGAGAGTCCGGTTGGTCATCCCGTTCTCCCTGAACTCGTCGACGATATCGAGTGCATAGCCCTTCGACCAGAGAGAATGAAGGGCGCGAGTGGTGGGAAGACGCTCAGTTGGTTCTCACCCAGAACGTACGCCGCACTCCCGGCCGGAACCCGCGTCTCCTCCCTCGACACTCCTGAACAGAAACCTCGCAGAGAAAAAAAGGGTCAGATCCTCTCCAGGACCTGGTCGATAGAGACGTTTTTGGGGAACCACACACTCTCGCCGGTGTAGTTCAGGCCGGGCGCGGCGCGGAGGCGCTCGAGGTCGTAGACCCTCGGGCCGTACTGGTATCCTGCCTCCTCGTACCACCAGGCCGGATATCCGGGTTCGTCGACGTCCTCCGTCGCCGGGTCGGTGATGAGGCCGTTCGAGTACTTCACGACGAGCATCGCCGAGAGGTCCTGCCACTCGTCGATGATCTCGTCGCCCCTCTGCACGGTGACATTGGTGAGGAGGAGGCGGGCGCCGGCCTCGTCGCCCGCGGCGATCATCCCTGCCGCCTCTGCGTCGGTCTCCCCGACGAGCCTCATCGACCCGGCTTCGAGTCTGGCCTGTTCTGCCCGGATGTCCTCGATCATCGCGTCATAGCGGAGCATCGCCCAGTTGGTCACGAAATCGAATGTCCAGTAGGCGGCGTCGGGGTCGTACTCCGTCCGCGTCCCGGTCGTGTAGGACGTCGAGACGTCCTCGGAACCGGCGTAGATCGGGGCGTACACCGTCTCGTAGGCCACGGCAGGGCCGAACCAGAGGACGCCGCCGACAGGGTCGGGGAGGCCGGACCGCGCCTCCGCGACATAACTGTAACTGCAGAAGACCGCCGAGACAGGCCGCGGGTTCGCGCCCGGCCGCACCTCGATGGAGGTGTCGTTCTGGAAATTGGTGTGGGCGTCCGCGGGGCCGAGGTACCTGTACGGGTTCCCGAAGGGCCCGGCGGCGACGCCGGCGGTCAGGTCGAAGTCCGTGCCCTCATAGTGGTCGCGGAAGAGGGAGAGGGCGGTCGTGTGGTTGACGGGCGTGTCGGGCACGACCGTGAAGGGCAGGGCCGTCGTGTACGAGTCCTCGACATAGGGGCTCAGCTTCAGCGAGGGCGCAAGCCTGTTCTGGATGCTCCAGACCCTCATCAGGGAGTAGTAGGGGTGGGAGTATTCGCCGTAACTCGTCGCCTCCAGCCAGTCGAAGGCGCCCTCAGAGGGAGATCGGAGGCCGTACTTCTCGGCGACCGAGAAGAGGTCGGGGGTGTACAGCATGTCCGGGTCGCCCGCCGTGACATTCCTGACCCTGAACTCGTTCCCGGCCACGAAGACCTCGCCGTCCGGTATCTTCTCCGCGACCCAGAGGCCGCCTGTGCCTGCCGGACTGGAGCACATCTCGATGACCCACGCCTCCGTCGGGTCGGCGAAGATGAGGGTCTCGCCTGTCCCGTAATAGCCGTAGGCGTCGATGAGGCTGCCGACGAGTTCGACCGCGTCCCGTGCGGTCGTGCAGCGTTCAAGCGCCACGTTCGAGAGTTCGGACGAGTAGAAGATCCTCTTCCCCTCCTCGGCGTTGAGTTCGACCTTCGCATATTCGGTGCACTCGGCGCTGAGGAGCTGGTGCTCGTTCATCATGGCGTAGGAGGCGGTGTAATACGCGTAGGTGTGCGGCACCTGCTCGATGGAGTCGAGGACCAGGCGCGACGTGTTCCCCGCCTTCTTGCCGGCGGCGTCGGAACCGCTGTTCGGGTCGAAGTAGACGGGCCTCGTCTCTCCCGGCGCATGGTCGGCCGCCGGGACATAGGTCAGGGTGATGTCGTCGATATTTCTCCAGTCAGGACCGACACCGTCGTTGGTGTGGCCGACATACATGGTGCCGTCCCCGGAGGCGCCCGGCGTGACCGCGAAGATGGTGCACGCCGAGACAGGTGCACATGCAAGAAGGACCAGCAGGACCGGAAAGATTCCCGTACATTTCATACGGAGAAGTGGGGATAGAGGAAATAAAAGAATCGGTATTGTGGCGTCCGCCCCTCCGGATCGTCTCGGACCGGATCGGAGACGCTTTCCTGCCTTTTTTCCCCATATATCATTTCTCCGGGCGTGATGAGGCGTCGATTTCTTGTCCTCCTCTGTCGATAGGGGATCCATGGAATCTCATGCATGGGCGATCGCTCTCGTCCTGGCGGCGGCCTCCCTTCTCTGTGCCGGCTGCACGGCCCCGGCGGAGAGCGGCGCCTCTGACGACGCCGCCCGCCTGGAGATGCTCTCCCTCCTCGGCGGGATGCAGGGGGCGGTCACCGGAAACCTGACGGCAATCGACAGGGCGGCGGCGGAGACGGCCGCGGGCCTCGGGAGCACCGGGCTTTCTGGGCCGCAGGCTGAGGCGCTCCTCGACGGTGCGCTGGCGGCCGATCCGTCCGTCTCCACGGCGATCGTGGTCGCGCGCAACGGCACGGTCACCGCCGCCAGGCCCGCGGGCACAGGACTGGTCGGGAGCAACCTGGGGGAGCAGGCGGTCGTGCGGGAGGTGTTCGACCGGAAGGCGCCGGTGATGTCAGACCTCTTCCCCCTTGCAGAGGGCGGGTACGCGGCGACGATCGAGTATCCCGTCTTCTCGCCGGACGAGACGGTGATCGGCATGGTGAGCGTCGCCTTCCTGCCCGACCGTCTCGTCGGCGGGCACGCGGAGGCCGCCGTCAAAGGGACGCCCTATGCCGTGATGGTCGCCCAGTCGGACGGTCGTGTGCTCTACGACGCGGACCCCGAAGAGATCGGGAAGGAGACGCTCAACGAATCCCTGTGTGCGGACTTCCCGGAGGTCCTCGAGACCGCACGATCGTTTTCCGGGAACTGGTCGGGGCATGCGGCCTACTCCTTCTATGACACCGGCTTTGGAGGGGTCGTCAGGAAGGAGGCGTACTGGACGAGTGTCGGCCTGCACGGTACGGAGTGGCGCCTGGTCGTCATCCGCCCCCTCTCCTGAGGGCGGCGCCGCC
This sequence comes from Methanofollis sp., assembly GCF_028702905.1. Lineage (NCBI taxonomy): Archaea > Methanobacteriati > Methanobacteriota > Methanomicrobia > Methanomicrobiales > Methanomicrobiaceae > Methanofollis > Methanofollis sp. The sequence goes on along the minus strand of NZ_JAQVNX010000016.1, from coordinate 21,072 downwards.
GGGTACCAGGAAGGACGTGAAGGGGGTCTGGCCCGGCCATAGGATCACTTTTTTCCAAGACTCCCTCTCAGGAGAAAAAGGCCGGTGTGGCCATTCAATAAAAATAATGGAGGCGGATGTCACTCCACCATCGCGGTCCTCTCCGGCGTCCATGCCGGGTCGACGAAGCTGAGGATCGTCGAGTTCGACGCCGCGACATTCCGGTACCCCTTCACCTGGTCGGGCGGGACGTACGCGGCACTCCCGGCAGGGACACGTACCGCTCGGCCATCGGGCGTGAAGACCTCGACCTCGCCGCTGATAACAAAGATCACCTCGGACGATCCGTTGAGCCGGTTGTAGCCGATCGCCCCGCCGGGCAGGAGTTCGGCATAGGCGACGCTGTAGTCGATGGGAAGGGCCGTATCCGTCATGAGCACCGGGTTTGCCAGGGTGTAGATCATCATGTCCGAGCCCATGTCCCACTCGATCCCGGCCCTGGGGTCGGGGATGACGGCAGGCACGCCGTCTGTCGTCCCCGTAAGGGCCGTCAGGTCGTCTCCCAAGACCTCGATCGCCGCGGTGAAGGGCGGCTGGACCGCGTTGACGTAGCGGAGGTCGGTCGTCCCGACAGAGGCGATCGACTGGAGCACTCCTGCGGGCAGGAGGACGGTCTCGCCTTCGCGGGCTGTCACGGTGCGGTTGTCGCACCTGATCTCGGCCTCGCCGCCGATCAGATAGACGAACTCGGTGCTCCCGATCAGCCTGTGCGGGGGCGTCGCGTTGCCCGGCGGGATGGTGACCACGCCCATGCTGTAGTTCGCCGGGATATCTGGAGTCTCGTTGCCGATGATCCCGACGTAGGTGCCCTGGCCGTCGAAGAGGGCGAAACCCGCCGGCGGCGTGATCAGACGGACGGTCTCCTCCTGCTGGGGGGGCGCCGAGAGGCAGCCGGCAGAGAGGAGGATGCAGATGAACAGAAGAGAAGCGATCCTGTGCATGAGGAGAGAATCGACCTGAAAAAATAAATGCGATTCTCCCGGGCAATACCCATAAGTATCGTGCGGTGGTGGAGGGGAGAGGTGACGATGAACACGGCACTCATCGTACTCCTCGCGGCGACGGTCGTCCTGGTCGGTCTGGCCGCGGTCTTTCTGGGCCAGGAGACGGGCGCCGCCGGGGAGAGTGAGAACGGGACGGTGAAACTCCCGCAGCCGCAGACCGCGGGCAGGGTCTCGGTGGAGGAGGCGCTTGCGGGGCGGCGGTCGGTCCGCGACTACGGCGCCGCCTCCCTCTCCCTCGCCGACCTCGGGCAACTCCTCTGGGCGGCCCAGGGCGTGACGGACGTCCGCGGCTACAGGACGGCGCCGTCGGCCGGGGCTCTCTACCCGCTGGAGGTCACGGTCGCGGCCGGCACTGTCGCCGACCTCCCGGCAGGGGTCTACCGGTACGTCCCGTCCGGCCACCTCCTCCGCCGCCTCGCCGACGGCGACGCCCGGTCGGCCCTCGCCCGCGTCGCCCTGAACCAGTCGGCCATCGAGGACGCGGCGGCGGTCATCGCGATCTCGGGCGTGTACGAGCGGACGACAGGAAAATACGGGGAGAGGGGCGTCAGGTACGTGTACATGGAGGCCGGCCACGCCTCCCAGAACATCTACCTCCAGGCCGTCCCCCTGGGGATCGGGACGGTCTCGATCGGGGCCTTCGACGACGGAGGGGTCAGAAGAGTGTTGAGGATGGAGGAGGACGAGCGCCCCATCTACCTGATGCCCGTCGGGAGGGTGTGATCCCCTTCGAGGGCGCGGGCGAGGCGGGAGCGTTCGAGGGCCATGCCGAGCTGGAGGCCGATGGACGAGATGTTCTCCAGGCTTGTCGCCATGTAGTGCTTCTCGTTCCTGCTCCCCATGTTCAGGAGGCCCACGACCTCGTCCCCGATCCTGATGGGCATGATGAGGACCGTCGCCACGCCGCTCGCCTTCACGTCAGGGGGGAGGCCGGCATAGTCGGGCGTCCCCCGCGTGATGTAGACGACCCTCCTCTCCCTGAAGGCCAGGTCGAAGAGGCGGTCGAAGCTCCCGGAGAGGCACATCAGCCTGAGGCTCTCGGGCATGTTCCTCTGCACCCGCGGGACCATCTCGTCGGCCTCGTCCCTGAGGTACACGCAGCCCATCTCGAATCCGAGCGACTCCATCGCCGCGTCGATGGACTTCGCCAGCATCGACCCCTCGTCCCGCGTGTCGTTCAGGATGGCGGAGATCCTGTTCATGGCGAGGAGGGTGTTGACATATTCGGACCTCTCCCTGTCCAGCCTCTGCATCTTCAGGGCGCTTGCGATCTCGTCGGCGACCATCTCCACGTTCTCGACGTCGGTGGCGGTCGCGGGGGCGTCAAGGAGGAGGAGGACCGCACCTGTCGCCCTCTCCTCTTCGAGGATGGGGACGGCGACGGCGCTCTCCGCCGCCGTGCTCCCCGTGGCGGCGGCGAGGAGGCGGACGACCTCGTCGTCCTTCCCCGCGGCGACCGTGCCGAGCGTCGTCATGGCGCGGGCGAGGAAGGGGGCGAGGCCGACGCGGGCGCTCCCGGTGAGCGTGAAGGTGCCGTACGCCATCCGCATGTCGGCCATGAAGACCGCACCGTGCAGGTAGGGGAGGAGTTTCTCCCTGACGCCCGTCATCGCCTCGGCCAGGAGGCTCTCCTCGTCGGGCGCACTCCCTGCGGCCCTGATGATGGAGAGGAGGGCCTCCAGGTGCCGCCGCGTCCTCCGCCTGCTGGAGAGGTCTTCGCCGACGACGGCCGTGCCGCCTGCCGGTTCGCCAGGGCCGGGCGGGAAGAGGGTGACCTCGTAGGGCCGGAAGATCCCTGCCTTCTCCATGAGGTCGAGTTCCAGGGAGGCGGCAGTGCCCGCCCTCTTCCTCTGCATCGCCCCTTCGAGCCTCACGGCCTGGGCCGGGCGCACCAGGTCCCTGAGGCTGACCGCACCGGGGAAGAGGGAGGCGAAGAGGCGGTTCCTGCCGACGATGACGAGGTCGTCCGTCACCGTCAGCACGACCGTCTCCGGGCGGTCCAGGGCCTCGACGACCTCGGCCTCCCGCAGCCTGAGGTCGTGGAGGTCGAAGGCGAGGGACGCGAGTGTTCGGGAGTCGCCGGAGGGGGCCTCGGCGACGGCGGCCTCCCTCCTCTCCTCGACAGCTGCCGCACCTTTCAGCATCCAGAGTTTGCTCCGGCCGACGAGGCGGTAGCCGATGGTCCCCCTGGCATGGAGCATCCCCAGGTACTTCAGGACCGTCGCCCTGCTCTTGCTGATCCCGGTCGAGATCTTGTCGAGCATGCACTCCTCCGGGGCGTGGGACTGGAGGTAGGCGAGGATGAGGTGTTCGGTATCTGAGAGGTCGTCTGTCTGTGTCATCGGCATCTATACTATATGGTCTAATGTCTCCGGCATGATAAACATATCTCTCCTGACGGACGGGCGGCGATCTGCCCTGGCGGTGTCCCCGAAGAAAAGTATATATGGACATTATACTATACGGTATAGTTAGACCACGAAGTCTACTATCTGCCCCGGGCCTCCCGGGGTGCGGAGGAAGAACCATGTCATACGAAGCAGTCGTGAAAGACCTGACAGCGCTCCTGGGACTCAAGGGGAGCCCTGTCGCCGTGAAGCTTGCAAAGACTCCCGCAGACGTGCCGGCAGGCTGCGAGAAGATCGCAGAGAAGAGCAGGCACTGCCAGTTCGTGCAGGACGCCCGGCTGAAGGGCATGAAGGGCTACGCCACCCGCGACGAGCACATGTGCAAGGGCGGCGCCGGCGTCATGGGCATCGAACCCCTCCCCGAGGCCGTGGCCAAGGGCAGCACCTACCACAAACTCGGCAACTTCAGGACCGCCGAAGGCGCCCTGGAGACGGTCTCCGCCATCCCGAAGAACGAGGAGACCTACTACGCCTCTATCTACGCCCCCCTGGAGGCCGCGGACTTCGAGCCCGACGTCGTCGTCGTCGTCGCCACCCCCAGGCAGGCCCTCCGCCTCACCCAGGCGTACCTCCACGCCGCGGGCGGCAGGTTCTCCAGCGACTACTCCGGCATCCAGTCCCTCTGCGCCGACGCCGTCGTCGCCGTCATGCAGCGCGGCGTCCCCAACCTGACCCTCGGCTGCAACGGGTCGAGGAAGAACTCGGGGATCGCGGAGGACGAGGTCATCATGGGCATCCCGCCGAAGGACCTCGCCCCGATCGTCGAGGCGCTGAAGATCTTCGCGGAGAAGTGGGGATAAAAAAATGGTGAAGACCATCAGGGCGACCGGCATCAAGGCCCCGAACGCCTCCTTCCTTGCCGCGAACGTCATCACGCACCTCGACACGCCGGGGGAGGAGGTCCGCTTCGTCCTCAGCCCGGGCGCCGAGGCCGGGATGGGCGCCGTGGCCAGGAAGCACGGCTACGCACTGGAGACGACACGGTCCGAGAAGACCGTCGAAGTACGCATGATACCCTCGGGAAAGACCATGGAAGAGATCGATGTCAGCGGGGACTTCTGCCCCGGCCCCGTCATCACGGTGGGGAACATCCTTGCCTCCCTCCCTGTGGGGGAGAGGCTGAAGGTGAAGAGCACGAGCGCGGACACCATCGCCGACGTCTCCGCGGCGGTCACATCGTCGGGCTCCGTCATCGTGGAGCAGGGCGTCGAGGGGGACAGGCACGTCCTCATCGCGGAGAAGGCCGAGAAGAAGGCCGGGGCCGCGGCAGTCGTGGACCGTGACAGCGTCCTCGTCGCGCAGAGCAACGGCATCGGCAATGCCGAGCGGGCCTATGCGACCTTCATCTTCTCGAAGGTGGCGGCGAGCATGGGCAAGAAGGTGACCATCTTCCTCCTGATGGACGGCGTGAGCATGGCGAAGAAGGGGAATGCGGCGGGCGTCAGGCACCCGGACTTCGCCCCCCTCGACCAGGTGATGGCCGAGGTCATGCATGCCGGCGTCACGGTCTATGCCTGCGAACTCTCGGCGAAGTTCAGGGGGATCACCGAGGCCGACCTCGTCCCGGGCGTGAAGCTGGCCGGCGCGGCGACCTACATCAATCTCCTGAGCGACCCCCGCTATGCGGTCGTGAACTTCTGAGGTGAAAAACATGGACATGACCTATCAGGTGATCGCCCTCGCGCTCCTCGTCGGCAGCGTCGTCACGGGCTTCATTACCTTCAGGATGCAGGGCATGAAGCTCGCCATCCACTTCGGCGCCATCATGCTCGCCCTCCTCGCCACCCTGGCGGCGGTCGCGACCGGCATGCCGGCCCTCGTCTCCGCCGCCGCGGTCCTCCAGGTGATCGTCGCCGTCACGGCCTTCACGCAGCTCTGGGAGACCCTGAAGTACACCTTCCAGACCTCGCCGGGCTACGGGGCGCACATGGCCCTCGTGACGATGCTCCCGGTCTTCGCCGTCGCGGCGGTGGCCCTGTAAGGGCCGTCGTCCCCCTCCTCTTTTTCTCTGCCGCAGGAACCTTCATGCGTCCCGGGGACGATTTTTTCCAAGAGATGGTGGCGGCACATTTTCAGACCAGAGACCTGGAGGACGCCCTGGCGGCGGGGGACCGCGACGCGGTCCATGCCGCCCTCCACGACCTCCTCCTGTACAAGGCGGTGGACCCCCTCGCGCCCGCGGACCTGGACGTCGTCGGCGGCGTGCTCGACCTCGGCGGGAGGGCGGCGGCGATGGCCCTCCAGGTGATGTACGCCTCGGCCGTGCGGCAGGGGACTCTGCCGGCGGAGAGGGAGGCGGCGGCGTTGCGGGTCCGTGCGGCCCTCGGACGTTCGGGAGACGACCGCACGGCGGTCAGGCACGCCCTCCACCTCCTCGCGGCCCTGGGCGACGCCCCGGCGGTGGTCGAGCAACTGGCACACGACGCACCCTGTTTCGACGGGGAGACGGTGAAAAAAGAGGACTACCTCTCCCCGGCGGTGGCGGCGGCCCTCGGGCGCCGCGACGCCGACCTCGCCGCGCTGGAGGCGTCGCTCGCGGGGCGGGCGGCGGAGGACGTGCGGGCCATCAGAGAGTATGCGCAGGACCCCGATGCCTACGAGGAGAGGGTCCGCCAGATGCAGGACGACGAGGTCGAGGTCCTGTAGGCCCCTCAGGTCTTTTTTTCATCTAGACTCTCCCGGCGACACAAAAAAGAAGAAGAGGAGATTTTCCCGTCAGTTTCCGGGCACCATCACCTTCAGGTCGTCCGCGACGGTCGTGTTCGCCCGGATCCCGAAGGTTTCGACGAGCACCTTCAGCACGCCGGGGGAGACGAAGGCCGGGAGGCGGGGGCCGAGGGCGATGTTCTTCACGCCCAGGTGGAGGAGGGCGAGGAGGACGAGCACAGCCTTCTGCTCGTACCAGGCGATGTTGTACGAGACAGGGAGGTCGTTGATCCCGACGCCGAAGGCCTCCGCGAGCGCCTGGGCGATCACCACCAGGGAGTAGCAGTCATTGCACTGGCCGGCGTCGAGGACGCGGGGGATGCCGCCGATATCGCCGAGGGCGAGACCGTTGTACCGGAACTTGGCGCAGCCCGCGGTCAGGATGACGGTGTCCTTCGGCAGGGCCTCTGCGAACTCGGTGTAGTAAGAGCGCTCGGCCTGCCGCCCGTCGCAGCCCGCCATGACGACGAACCGCCGGACCGCGCCCGCCTTCACCGCGTCGACGACGGTGTCGGCGATGGCGAGCACCGCGCCGTGGGCGCACCCGGTGACGAGGTCCCTGCTGCCGTCGCCGCCCTTCTCGCCGAAGAGGGAGACCCAGCGGGGCCGCGCCCTGCCGTGGAGGGCCTTCGGCGGCAGGCAGGCCTGGGCGTGCGCGATCACCGCGGAGAAGTCCTTCGTGCCGTCCGCGGCCGCCGGGATGTGGGTGCACCCGGCAAAGCCGACCGGGCCGGTGGTGTAGACGCGGTCTCTGTACGACTCCTTCGGCGGGACCAGACAGTTCGTCGTCACGAGCACCGGGCCGTTGAAGGCCTCGAACTCCTCCTTCTGGAAGGGCCAGGAACCGCCGTAGTTGCCGACCAGGTTCTCGTATTTCTTGAAAGCCGGGTAGGCGTGCGCCGGGAGCATCTCGCCGTGGGTGTACACGTCCACGCCCGTGCCCTTCGTCTGGTCGAGGAGGTCTTTCAGGTCTTTCAGGTCGTGGCCGGTGACGAGGATGCCCGGCCGCGTGCCCGGCGCCGTCCTGACCGCCGTGATCGCCGGGGTGCCGAAGGTCTCCGTGTTCGCCCGGTCGAGGAGGGCCAGGGTCTTCACGCCCACGCCGCCGCACTCCAGCACGAGGCCGACCATCTCGTCGACCGTGAGGTCGCGGAGGGTCGAGGCAAGTCCCTTCTGGATGAAGGCGGTGACCTCGTCGTCCTCATACCCGAGGGCGGCCGCGTGGTAGGAATACGCGGCGACGCCCTTCAGGCCGTAGACCAGGAGTTCGCGCAAGGACCTCACGTCCTCGTTTTCCGTCGCCAGCACGCCGACCTTCGCCGCGATATCGGCGTCGTCCGCGCCGGCAGGGGGGAGGGCGTCGCGGAGTGCGATCGCCGTGTCGATGTACGCGTGGAAGCGCTCCCGATCAAAGTTCACGTTGGTCAGGGTCGCAAAGAGGGCCTCGGCGATGAACCTCCCGGCCTCTCCGTTCCCCTCTCCCCTCTCCATCGCCGCGAGGTTCCGCACCGCGATCCCCTTCGTCAGGGAGATCAGGACGTCCTGAAGCCCGGCTGTCTCCGCGTCCTTGCCGCAGACGCCCACACTCGTGCACCCGCACCCTTTCGCGGTCTCTTCACACTGATAGCAGTACATGGTCGTGCTCCTGTTTTGTATCTTTTAGATACACTGTATACTAAGGATACAAAGGTATATGGAGGGGAGAGTTTCTACAGATATACCATGCAGGAAGGGTGCACCGTCAATGCGACGCTCACGTACCTCGGAAAGAAGTGGACTCTCCTCGTCCTCCTGGAACTCTACAAGGGCGAGGGCTACACCCGCCGTTTCTCCGAACTGAAGGACGCACTGCCCGGGATCACCTCGAAGGTCCTCTCCGCACGCCTGAAGGAGCTCGAAGAGGAGGGACTGGTCTGGAAGCGGGTGGAGGCCTCGACCTTCCCGGTGAAGAGCGAGTACACCCTGACAGAGAGCGGCGTCGAGATCATCGGCGTGGTCAGGGAGATCAAGAGGTGGGCGCTGAAGTGGAAGATCGAGAACATCGCCTGCGGGGCAGAGGACTGCCGGGACTGCGTGCTCTAGAAGACTGAAATCAGGCACAAAAAGAGGGTCTGGCCTCGTATCTCCTCCGGATAAATTCCCAAGGATCATATTCTTTCTTCTCCCAGTACGACACAGGTTTATACTATGGACCGTCCTTCAGACCTCTCCGGCACGCGGCAGACCCTCGGCATCCTGGCGGCACTCCTCGTGATCGTCATCGGGATGCAGTACTGTGCATATATCGTCAACCTCCTGCTCGTATCCCTGATCCTGACAATCCTTGCCCTTCCGGCAATGGAAATGCTGAGAAAGCGGGGCCTGCCCGACATCGTGGCCATGGGGGTCATCTCGGCCGTGGCCGCCGTCGTGCTGATCATCGGGGTGGTGATCACGGTCAGTTCGTTTGAGACTCTGCTCAACGACCTTCCGACCTACCAGTCGGACCTGCAGACGCGTCTCTCAGACCTGATACTGCTGTTTCAGCACTTTGGCATTGACTCCTCTCTGCTCGCTCCCACCTCATTCAACCTGGGGGAGGTCGTCACCTTCGTCAGGCCATATGCCATCGGACTCGGAAACGTCCTGATGTACCTGTTTTTTATTCTGATCACAACCATGTTTGCCGTTCTGGAGATCCCCCGCATCTCGGAGCGCCTGAAGCGGGGGATAGCGCTCGAACCGAAGACTTTTGTGGGTGTCGAAAAGATGAGCAAACTCATGATGGATTTTGTGATCGTCAGGACTGAGGCGAACATGATCCATGGCACCCTCTTCGGCCTCTCGCTCTGGCTCATGGGTGTCCATTCTGCCGTGCTGTGGGGGACCCTCACCTTCATCCTGGCCTTCATTCCGTATATCGGCCTGATCCTCGCGGCCATACCGGCAATATTCTTTGCCTGGCTCCAGTACGGCATCTGGGGAGCCGCGGCGGTCGTGGGAATTGTCATCCTCCTCAACGCCGTCGTCGAAAATCCAATCTATGCAAAGCTCGCATCGAGGCGGTTCGAACTGCCGCCGATGGTCGTCATCCTCTCGCTCATCATCTGGGGCTGGATCCTCGGTCTGCCTGGCATGATCTTTGCCGTTCCGATCACGCTCCTCCTGATCATCCTGATCCAGTGCAGCGACGAATTGCGGTGGATAAACGACCTGCTCGGGGTCTCCGGCATCTTCAATGACAGGGCGCGCAAAAAGGAGACTGAGTGAGGCGGATGGTCCCGGCCCATATTTTTTTCCGGGGACTGTCGCCATGAGCGTCCCCGGCCTCGATCTGCTGGTCGTGTATCTCCTCCTGAATGCCGGTGCCGCCGCGGTGTTTTACGCGGACAAGGGACGGGCACGCCAGAGGCGATGGAGGATCTCGGAGACCATGCTGCTGACTCTTGCGTTTCTCGGGCCATTCGGCGCGCTGGCGGCGATGAAGGTCTTCAGGCACAAGACGCAGAAGACGAAATTTTTGCTTGTCCCCCTGTTTGCAGCGCTTCACCTTGCGATATTTGCCCTGGTGGCGTGTGCGGGTGCCGGGTGGGTCACACTGCCGGGCGCCGTCACTTTTGCTGCCCTGCCCTGAATGTCCTGAGTCTATTGATCGCCGCCGCGAGTTCGAAGGGCCTGAAGGCCGCAAGGCCGCCGACAGGGTGGGGGGCGAGGGTGTCGAGGCCGTCCTCTTCGACCTCCGCGGCGACGGCCCTGACCACCTCGTCGAGGGTCCTCCTCCCGTCCATCAGGCGCTTCGCCCTGAGCATGGCATGGGCGATGGCCGCGGTCTGGGCCGGGTCCACGACCTGCGCCACGGCCGCGAGGTCGATCTCGTGGACGCCGAACCTGATGCCGCGGACGCCGTCGGCCGCCACCTTCGCCTCCCGCCTGCCCTTGCTGGCGTCGATGCTCCCCGCGTCCGGCACCCGCCGCCTGAATGTGCCGACGTCGCCCTTCCGGGAGGCGATGCGGTCCGGGGCGTGGCGGGCGGCGATCGCCTTCGCCCGTGCAGTGGCGTCCTCCGGGCGGTAGGCCTGCATGGAGACGACGGTGTCGGCGATGTCGAAGTAGTCGCCCGACCCGCCGATGACGAGGACGGTCGAGACGCCGAGGTCGCGGTACAGGGCCTGCGCCCGGTCGATGAAGGGCGTGATCGGTTCCTGATCGTCGGCGACGAGTTCCTGCATCCGCCGATCCCGGATCATCATGTTCGTGGCCGCGGTGTCCTCGTCGATGAGGAGGACGCGGGCGCCGGTCTCCAGGGCCTCCATGATGTTCGCCGCCTGCGAGGTGCTCCCGCTCGCGTTCTCGGTGGAGAAGGCGCGGGTGTCCCTGCCGTCGGGGAGGCCGGCGATGAAGGGGGAGATGTCGACCGTCTCCACCCGGCGCCCGTCCTCGGCGCGGACCTTCACCGCGGCGGGGTCGGCGACGACGTACTCCCGGCCGTCGCCCGGGATGTGAGTGTAGACGCCCCTCTCGATTGCCCGGAGGAGGGTGGACTTGCCGTGGAAGCCGCCGCCGACGATGAGGGTGATCCCGGCGGGCACGCCCATGCCGGTGGCGGCGCCGCGGTTCGGGAGGTCGACGGTCACCCGGAGGGAGGGCGGTGAGACGAAGGGGACGGCGCCGCGGAGGGGGCGGTCGTCCACCCCGCTCGCCCGCGGCAGGAGTGCGCCGTCGGCGACGAAGGCGACGAGGCCGCGGTCCCGGAGCGCGGCCCTGAGATGGTCGGCGTCCTCGCTCACCGCGAGGTGGCGGTCGAGGGCGGCGGCGTCGACGGCGGCGTACAGGAGGGAGGCCCGCACCAGGGCCGGGACGTCCTCGAAGAAGATCTCCTCCGCCTCCCTCCCGAGCACGGTCCGGCCGCGTGCCGGGAGGCCGACGGTGAACCGCACCTCGACCGCGCCCTCCGGCGTGACGACGACGGAGGAGCGCTCCAGCACCTCCTGGCCGGGTCTGGCGACGGCGACCTGCCCGCTCCTCCCGCTCCCCCGGCGGGCCGGCTCGATCGCGTCGACGGCCGCGGCGAACGCCCTGGCCAGGAAATCCCTGAACGCAACCTCGCGGGTCTTCGTCGAGAGACACCTGGCCGGGAAGCCCGCGACGTCCGTCTCGACCCGCACCCGCACCCTGCTCGGGGCGGCGAAGGGGTCGGCCTGGGCGTGGTCGATGAGGAGGGTGAAGCCGTCGAAGGCGTAGGCCCCCTCGCAGTCCCTGTACGCCTTATATCCCCGGCCGTCGATCCGTCGCAGGGTCTCCCTGAGGCGTCCGGCGGGCTGTATCGTCTCGCGGGCCATGATCGGGATGTTTATGAGCGGGCAGGCGTGATAGGGTTTTCTGGAGAGGGGAAAATAGAGGTCAGGGAGATGAAGAGAGCAGGGCAGTGTAGACTCCTGAGTGAAAGGCACTCGGGCGGAATAAATAGTGCCAGCCCCCCACACAAAAAAAGCAATCTAGAGAGTTTGCTATATAAAAATATTCATGTTGTATTCCGGAGGTGCGCTCCTATCCAATGTCTGATTTTACAGAGCTAATTTTAACTATTACAATTTTGAGCCAAGTTTTTCAACGTCAACATAACTAATTGGATAATCCACATCGAAATACCCCCCATAACGATCAAACTCCTCACGACCTCGTTGGAGATCCTTGATAAATTCTTCAGAAGTGGTATAACCTAGGGCACCAGACACTTTGGAGAAATACTCTTTGCTTTCAGATCGTTTCAGATAATTTGGTGCTTCATAATTGAGATAGATTATGGTTCTTGGTTTCCATCTTTTTCTAGTGAAACGTTCAGTGTCATTGATATTATGTACAGAATATTGAAACAGGAAAATATCTGCGTCAATAATATCTCTGAAAAGAAGAAGTCCTGACAGATTATCATCTGTAAATCGTTTTTTCAATATGTCCGTAGATACACTAATTCTACGCAAATTGAGTCTATTATTTCGTTCATCATCCAAAGAACTAATGTTCTCATTAATATAGGCATAATTCTTATAACGCGCTCCTCTATGATCCTCAGTAAACAGTTCGTGTCTCAGAAGGGTACCAAGGATAGCCCATTTGTCGGATCGAATGAGAGCTGCGACAAATCCAAGAAACATTTCATGGATTAGGAATTTGTATCCATCAAAATCCGAGGGTCTAAATGTACCATTGAATCCTTCAGGAACATCATAAAGTTTCAAGTATTGGCCGAAATAATCATATATTGTTTTTAATACCTCCGCAGCGTCATATCGTGCTGCAAGAAGTGCTGCCTCAATGAACCGGTAGGATATGTTCTCTCCGATCTCTATTTGATTGTAGATCGCCTCGTCATAGTTGTCAAAGCGAGAAAAATCCGGCTTTATTTGTTCAAGATCTTGATACACTCCCTTCAAAAAATCTTGATAGATTGGAACTGCAGGTTCGCTCCCAGAAAGCGCCGCTTTCAGTTCTGGTATTGATGGACCTCCGGAGGATCCTGACGGAGCAAGAGCGCGTATCCTGTCCTGAAATGTTATCAAATCATTGAGGAATGCACCGGCACCTTTACACGGCAGATATACAACATGTTCGTCGTCAATAATTTTTTGCGCTTCGTCTGATGGAAGCTCCGGGTTCACCCAGAACATTGGATAATATGTGTTTTTCCGAGCTTTAAGCACCTTCATGATCCCGGGATCTCTGCCTGAATAACCGATAATAATTACACCATGTTCGCTCAGCAGGCGAATTAATTCTGTCTCCATTGATGGTGAGAGTGATCCAAGATCCTTCGGTGTGTTTCTTAAGACACCTTCGCCAAGAGTTCCATGTGGCTTGTACAGACGAACTTTTTTGCAATTGATCAACGGTTCCGTTGTTTCAAGGACTTCATCACTTGCAATGACCTGTACGTCCAGACCTTTTTCCTTGAGCGCTTTTTCAAGACAGTGATCAAAATTTGTTGTAACAATTGCACGCAAGATCCCGCGTCGAGCCATCTCGGCTATGGCACGATGTGCATCTCCGGGTTCATGGTTACCAAGAAATTTATTAAGAAAACTCTGCTGCTCCGAAGAAGTTTTGTAAATCCCGCCGATCAATTCAGCGTATTCCAGATCTGCATATTTGCTTTGAACAAACCAGTCTCCAAGTTCTGTGTCTGTTATTTCTTTCGCCTCTTTCCCGGGATGTTCATCCAGATAGAAATATTTGGCCGTTTCAAGCATCAGATCCCATGCCGAAGGAATACCTGCATCTTTTGAAACACCAGCACCGGCAAAGAGAACATATTTCTTTTCGCCAGGGAGTGCATTTGCTGCAAGGCGAATTAATTGGTTCATTACAATCTTCACTTTGGGGATCTGTATGATTATAGATTTCTATTTTATATTTTGGTTGTTTAAGGGACCGTTTGGACAGTAGAGGTGGACATCTAGTCGATAATAAATAAATAAGACGATTTCTACTCTTCTGAATCGTCCTGAGAATCTGGATCCTTCATAAAACCAATTTGTTAGTCACTGTATCATATGTCGCCACTCGAAACCAGAGCATACACATGCCAAAGCGAGATAACTTCTCACTATAAGGAGGAGAATATCAAATGCCATTCGCGTGTATCCGGTGCGGGGAGTGCTGCAGCCAGATGGGCGACGTCCATGTCGTGAGGGAGGAGTGCGGCGACGGGAGTTTCCTGATGGAGAACAGGTACACCTGTGAGGTGCACGCCGTCAGGATCGACCCGGACAAAACCCATCTCCTCCCCGACAGGAGCATTTTCGAGAGGTGGCCTCTGGCCTGCCCCTTCCTCCGCGAGGATCCCGCCGACGGGAAGGCGTGCTGCACCATCCACGACACGAGGCCCGACATCTGCCAGGAGTACCGCTGCTGGAGACTCCTCATCCTGAACGCAGGGGGGACGAGGGCGGGGAGGGTGATGGAGAGGCGCCACCTCGCGGCGGACGACCCGGCCCTGAAAGAGGTCTGGGAGACGCAGGTCGCCGTCATCCGCGAGGACGACGACGCCCGGTGGGACGAGAGGGCGGTCCTGCTCCTCATGCAAGCGGGCTACCAGGTGCGGCGATAAAAGAAATCTGAGGATTTCTGCTATTCCCGGCGAACACTATCGGGAAAGCAGCGGATCTGTGTTCAAGCGTGATCAAGGAGGATGCATGACCACATCAGGAGGGTTTCTACAGGGCCGGTATCCTGAATATTCAACGCAAGAAGGAAGAGATCTTTCTCGATCAAGGGCCTTCTGACGGGGTAGGTGGACAAAACAGTGAAGGGTACTGTTTTGACCAACACAAAGTAGCGAGGAGTTATCTAATTTACCTTTAGGAACCCACCCATACTATAAAACACGTTAAGATTGCAATGTCGCATATCAAGACCATCCACAAAACCTGTTTCGTCTGCCATAAACCATCGGAGCAGAATAAAATTGCATCTCCGGTGCATCCAGGTACAGCCGGACCATCGGGAATAGTGGAACTTGAAGGTCGTCCTAAGGAACTGACAGAGTACATTCTCAGGCACCTCCTCGAAGTCTGTCCGCACTGTGGATACATCGCTGAAGACATCGAGGAGAAAACATCAATCGCCAGAGAGTTCCTGCAGTCGCCTGACTATTGCAGTCTCCAAAATCCCGAAATCCCCTCGTCTCCTTCCCTCTACCTGCGTGCCGCACTCGTCCGGCTGGCGGAAAACAACCCGGAAAAAGCTATAGAGTATTATATCTCCGCCGCATGGTGCGCTGACAGTTTACTCGATATGGAATTAGCTGTTTCCTGCCGGAAAAAAGCCCTGTCCCTGGTATTTGCAGACAACAAAACATTTGCCGACGTCCCCCCGGAAAAATGGGTTCCAGTCCTTGATACCATGCGGCGGTGCGGGGATTTCGACAGGGTGATCGCTCACTGTACCGGTCTTCTGGCTATTGCCGGCCCGGTACTGCAGCAGGAACTTGAGTACGAACTCTTCTGCGCGAAACAGAGAGACAATACACCGCATACCAATCTTGATGCCGCAAACAGCAGTCGATACGGGTCCGGGCCGCAAAATGCCGGGGACGAGTTTACCATCGACGGCAAATCCTACTCCGTCGAAGACGACTGTTATGGCAAGGGATGGAACTGGGTTGCAGAAACACGCACCCTTGTCCTCTCCAACTATCACGGCTCGGCAATTCATGCAACCGGAGACATCACCATCCGGCTCGATCAGATAGACAACCAGATAGACAGTGCTCACGGGCCGGGAATTCACATTCACCGGGGAAACCTGAAACTCTCAGGTGCTATGTTTCTGTCCATTCGGGGAGATGAAGGGGGGATCTTCGTTGAGTCGGGCACACTGGAAATAACAGGTGTATTCCTCAAAATCCGGACAAAAGAGTACGGGATCTTTGCCTCGGGAACTATCACCCTCACAGACTATTGTGTCATTGACGTCCGTTCAGAAACGACGGCAATCAAATCGGTGTCGGGTGGATTGAATGCATCCACCAAGCCCGTCCTGAAAATCTTTGGAATTGATGCAGGAATCGACCTTGCGGGAGATTTGAACCAGATTGATGGCGTTCAGCAGATCGAGAGTCCCAACGGCTGCGGAGTTCTGATTCACCACGGTTCTCTCGCACTCACCTGCTGTGATAGTGACTTCATCTGCGGGGATACTTGCATCCGCCTCGAACATGGCAGCTTCTCCACCAAAATGATACACGGTACCCTGAATGGAACCTCCTGTGTGCAGGTAAACGGTTCGTGCAGTATTGTCGGAAGTGTTATAACATTCTCCGGGGAGGACTGCGGACTTTTCGTGTCCGAGGAGATGGAAGTATCCGGCTCTAGATGCGAATCTTCCGGAAAAACTGCCATCGCTGTTGAAGGAAACCTGCACATTCAAAATGCGAACATCTCTGCATCAGGAGGGACGGGGATATCCGTTGGTGGCGATATGAACTGTGCCGGGGGGATCCTGATGCTTCAGGGAGATACGGCAATGCAGATCTCGGGAAACGCGGAAATCTCCAACGGCCTGATTACGGGAGTCGGCAAAATCAGTGGAATTGTGGTGAATGGTTCCTATTCCCAGTCCGGAGGGGAGATCTCTTTCTCCGGGGTGGCACAGGACGGTATGCGGATCTCCGGAGAACAGATGAAAATAACGAATGGAGGATCCCTCGCAGCATCAGGCCGGAAATGCGGACTGGATGTGGCAGGGGATGTAGTATTAGATCATATTGGTCTCCTTTCGGCTTCCGGCACTATAGGATTTTCGTGTAGGTCATTGAAGATTGAAGCCGCGACTATGAAGGTTGCAGGTGAGGAGATTGGTCTGAATATACGGGGCGGCGCTCTGATCCTCGTTGATACGGTAACGGTGGACGCAACCGGCAATGTGGGAATTTATACAACCGGCGATATCAGTCTTCAGGGAGGTGCTCTCCAGGTTACCGGGCAGTTCGGTGGAGTTGTTCTGGAGAGCGGCAATCTGGTGATTTCCGGTGGTGCAATAGAGATTTTCGGGGATGAATTCGGGATATTGCTCCAGTCAGGGTCGATGGAGGTTTTTGCCGGGATTATCGGCATTACCAATGCAAGGATGACGGATTCGGGAGGCTGCGGTATTGCTGTTGAGAAAGGAAATCTGGCTGCAGGAAGTATAATGACGATTAACGGTGAGAGTTACGCGATATCAGTGCCCTGCGGAGAGATTTTCATGAGACGCGGGATGATCGAGGCGTACGGTTTCCGGGCAGGTATTACGGGGAAATCCCTGACACTGAAAGATGTAGCACTTACTGCCTACGGAAAGAAAGAGGGAGCTGTTGTTCTCACCGGGCATGAACCCTGGAATGATGAAGGAGTTGTTGTCCTGGCAGGAAAATCTACTAAGACAGCAACGGATACGGTTTATTCCGGCCAGAAATTCGTCCATGTCTATACGGTTCATCCCCCCGATGCGTCGTGAGGCGTCGTATGGGGGAGCGAAAGTTTCTCTTCATGCCTGTTATTTGATCTCTTCTCTCTGGCAGATGCTCTATTCATCACGCCGCCCGGTTGCATGCACTCTCAGATGATGAGAACTGCCTCGGGTCTTTGCTCCTGAGCCCTCCGGAAAAGGTATTTCCAGAGGCAACACGCGGCCGATAATCATCACGATGCCCCCGGTATCTCCTGCCGTCACAAGCACTTTCGACTGATGCTCCCGGTTTTGCGGTGTCGGATTTGTGTATGGGCCTTGCACGCTCGCTCCCTTTAAGAGGCGGTCAGACCCCCCCGCACCTATTGACCGGGGCTTCTCGCCCTGTCCCTTTACCCTGCAAGATAAAAAAAGAAAAATATTTGATGGGGGAAATGCAACGGTAACTTAAGTGATATATGCCTCGCATTTTATGTTTTTATCAGGTTTTTATGAGTATTATGTGTATTGCAAAATAAATCAAAATTTTCGGAATACATGCATGAAAAATCTGCAAAAAAAACTCGAAAATTCTGAAAGCCAGATAAAAATGCTGCAATTGAGGGATAAAATATGAAAATATTGGAAGAGACGGACATTCACCGGGAGGTGATTTTTATTCTGGCCGTTGGCCTGATAATGCTCGTCATCGGTGCCGTGCTGTTTTCGGTCGCCGCAGGAGCATTGCCCTACTACAGGGACGGCGTGTACGGTCTCCTTCTGGTTATATTCGGCCTGCAGCTGCAAACGATAGGAAAAATTCCGTTTGGATTTGTGCAGAGATCATGGTCGGTACTTATTCCGGGGATCATCATCACTCTGATCGGTATTGTCACCAGTTTTATTCCAGGAATTTTTGGCGACATCCCGAAGTTTCTGGTGATGATCGCCTTCGGAGCGGGCGGTATTCTGCTGCTTTTGCAGATTTTTTTTGCAAATGAGACGTCCCGGTTCTGGAAAACACCGGGTGATGGGGTAACCGCGCACCTTACTGTCAACTGTGCAGCAGTCTCCGTTCTGGAGATGCTGATTGCAGCATTGATTGCAGTGCGGATTTACCTGCCTGCCCTCCTTTCAACCGAACTTCTGGCGGTTGCCGCTCTGCTCTTCGGCAGTGCCCTGTTCTATCTTGCTTTTATTCTGCAGAAAGAGTATTCGCTCCACGCCGAACCCGGGATATCCGCAAACACCCCGGGCATGTCCCCCGGTACTGTCATGGGAATGCAGTTTGGTTTCTACATGCTGATTTTCGGCTGCCTGCTGGTCCCGGTGTACCTCGGGTTACTGCCGTATGCTCTGAGCGCCATGCATGGTACCCTGATAGTGCTGCTTGGCGTTCAGGCGCTGGTCTGCGGCGTTATGATGACGTTCTCGTTCAAACGCAACTGGATTTTCTTCCTTGTGGGGATGGCGTTTGTTGCGGTCGGTGCGTTCGCTATCATTGTTCCTGACACGATTGTTGAGTTTCTTGTTATCTTTATCGGAGTTTTCCTCATTCTCGCAGGACTTTATCTTCTCTCCACCCTGATCAGGCCGAAACCAAAGTCAGAGAACCCCGCCAAAAAACTGGAAGGAAAAGATCTTCTGCTGGTGCTGGTGCTGCTTGCCCTGGCACTGCTTATTGTCATCATGATGATTCTCCTCGGCGTGTCAATGCTGATCGAAAACCTGGTTCCGGGTATTTTTATTGTCATTATTCTGGTATGCTTCGGACTGTCGCAGTTCGTTCTGCTCT
This sequence comes from Methanofollis sp., assembly GCF_028702905.1. Taxonomy (NCBI): domain Archaea; kingdom Methanobacteriati; phylum Methanobacteriota; class Methanomicrobia; order Methanomicrobiales; family Methanomicrobiaceae; genus Methanofollis; species Methanofollis sp. The sequence goes on along the minus strand of NZ_JAQVNX010000016.1, from coordinate 2,215 downwards.
ATGTTCAGTCAATCGTAGAAAAGAAACATCTTCTCGGATAAGGCCGGTGAACTGCCCCGCACCTGTTTGGGCGGGGTTTCACAGCCATCATGGATAATTGCGTGCATCACAGAGATGTTACGGGGGGGTGTAATCTCCACAACACGAGAAATCGAAAATTTCCCTGGCTGGGAAATGCTATGCATTTCCACGGGCTCAAAGGGCCGTTTCATCCCCACGCGACGAATATTCACTGCAGCGTTGTAGTCTCGCTCAGCAGCAATACCACACACAGTACGGTACTCCTGACTTCTTTTTGAGAGCACCATTTTTATAATACTCAGGATCCCCTGGACCTTTTTATCGAGATCATTCCCTGGATCTTTCTGGTCGAAACATCCTGCAGATAGGATTCAGAGATAGTGTCCGCGAGGGCCCTCTCCACCCGGGCATAGCGCCCGAAGACCTCTGTCTCGGATGGAAACTCGCGGGACTGTGGTTTCTGGAGAACGGTATCCCCATACCAGGTCTTCAGGGATCAGTTCTTGTAGCCGTTTCAGTATGCCGTACGCGCATCGGTTCGCTCGTACTGCCCGGCTCTCCCCTGCTGGAGTGCCTCTGCGAGCACCACCTGGTTGAGGAACCCGGTGATGAGGTTTTTCGCGCCGGTATCAGTATCGGAAAGATAACCTTCGATAAATGATAAGGGGCCCATGGCCCTGTTTATCCCGGGTCCAAATGGATGTTGGATTCGGGGCAAGGTAAATTTTATAAATGACCTGCCAAAGCATAAGAAATTATTTATACGATCGTTTTTCGATATTAGAAAATATTATATATTTCAGCATCGACGTAAATATCATGGCAAAAACCAGCGGGTCCAGTGCTGATACACGGACCGTAACGAGGCGTGATCCTCTTGTAGAGATCACGCTACACCAGGCGAATGAAAAGAAGTATCGCAGCGAATATGCAAAAGCTATTGAGATCTATGACCGAGTTCTTGAGATTGACCCCAAACATGCCCGGGCGTTCCACTCAAAGGGGAATGTTCTGGATATGCTTGGCAGATATGAGGAAGCAATATCATGCTACGACTTGGCCCTCACGTACGACCCAAATAATGCAGAAACCCTGTATAACAAAGGGGTAACCCTCAGCAAGATGAGATGCCAGAGTGAGGGTATTGAGTGTATTGAGCAGGGAGTGTCCCTCGCACTCGGCACTCAGTAAAAAACAGGTTTTGCCTCCCTGACCGGGGACCTACACCTGACAAAATGTGTGACTCGTACCTCAGTAAAGATAGGGGATAATTTCCTTTTTCTCAATCTACGGGATAAGAGACCGTCGCATCGAAGCACTTTCAACTGGTGATATTTTCCGCCCCTTTTCATTGCACGCCTTTCTGCACTGAGGCGCCGTCATGCCATCCCGACCGCTCATGGCAGCGACGACCTCCTTTCCGGTATTCAGACTCCAGAATTCTAAATGTTTAGATCTTCCTGATCAAAAGGCAAGTCTCATGAAATTTATCTTCGGTTGAAGTAATCTATCAACAAAATTTAAAATCGATTCAAAGATCTGATAAAGGGTATAATAACACGGACTTCATTTTGCGATTATTAAATAAATTCCCTAATGTTGCTAGGATTTCATCAACACAGTAACTAATACCCGGGCCATCCAACAAAATAAGGAAAATGGATATCCCCATCGTCTGGCTCTACTGGGTCGTCAGCCTCACCATCGTCACCTACGCCTCGGCGTACATCATCAGGAACCACCGGGAGTACGGCTACGCCGCCCTTGTCGGCTTCTATGTCGTCTACCTCGCGGCCTCGCAGATCATCGCCACGCGGATCGTGGAGTTCGACCTCGGCATCGCCGTCTTCCTCGCCCCTGCCGCGGTTTTCATCTATCCTTTCCTCTCGCAGGCCATCGACATGATCAACGAGGTCTATGGCGAGAGGATGACCCACATCGCCATCGGCATCGCCTTCCTCTCGCAGGTGCTCCTGGTCACCTTCATCGTCATGACCAACACCCTCACGCCCGCCCCCTTCTTCGCCTACGAGGAGATGTGGCAGGACGTCTTCGCCCAGAGCCTCAGGATCGTCGTCGCCTCCTGGATCACCTTCCTGATCACGCAGAACCTCGACGCCTGGGTCTTCGCACGCCTCAAGGAGCGCTACCCCGACAGGATCCTCCTGCGGAGCGTCTCCAGCGACCTCCTCGG
>NZ_JAQVNX010000015.1 GCF_028702905.1 Methanofollis sp. | reverse complement strand
GTCTCGGCGGACTGGTCTTCGAGGGCCTCGCCGGCAGCAACATGATGACCCTCTGTGCCGGCGCCCTGCCGGCGGTCCTGCTGGCCATCGCGGTCGACCTCCTCATCTCCGTCCTGGAGAGGCGGGACGAGGGGGGGGGGGTCGGGGGGGAGAGAGAAGAGAACGAAGGGGGGGGATAGAAAATGGGGCGTAGAGAGAAGAGAATGAAGGGGGGAGATAGAAAATGGGGGGAAGGCGGTGAAGGGAATATGTGAAGGTCTTCGGTTCGTGACTCCCCGGTCATCCCCCAGCTCAGGATAGGATCGGGGAAGAGCGAATAAGACATCCTGGGATAGGAAATCCTCATCCTACTGCCTATCCTGATGGCAGGGGGTCTGGGGGGCGGCAGCCCCCCAGTGAAGAGCGGGATTGGACGGGGGAAGAAAGAACAGAGGCTTCAAGAGGTGGAGATTACCATCTCGCCCCTATCCTGTAATGGGCTGCGAGTGCCAGCGAGTATGAGAACGCAGGATATCATAGATATCCCAAGGGACTCGTCCCGGTGAGCAGAATGGGGAGGGCGGCGAATCCGGCCCCCCCTGGAGGACAGAAAAAAAGAACCGTAAGGGCCGAAACCCCTCACGGCGCCCGATTCACCGGCGCGAACGGGTCGAGGAGGATCCTGTTCGGAAGACCCCGCAGGGCCACCGCGGCGAGGGCCCCGATGACGCCGCGGCCTCCGCAGACCTGAACGCCGTTCCGGGCGGCGACCTCCCGCGCCTCCTCGACGGTGACCACCTCGGCCCTCGCACGGGCGCCGAAGGCCCGCAATTCGGGGAGAGGGCAGAAGCCGTGCCGCAGGGCAATCCCCCATTCAGGGGAGAGGGCCTCGGCGGCGACGAAGCGGCGGGCCCTCTCCGCGATGCCGGGGCAGGCGGCCTGGTCGGCAGCGAGTTCGATATAACTGCACGAGTTGCCCGCCGTCCTCTCCGGCAGGTCGGGCTTGAGCATCGCCACCCTGTGGCCGATCGGGATCACCCCGTCCAGGGTGCTGAGGTGCTGGAGGAGGGCGAGGGCCAGGGCAAAAGTCGCCCCTCCTTCCGCACTGTCGGTGTCGTCGACGCCGATCCCGACCAGGACGAGGGCCCGCGTCCGCACCTCGCCCTCGACGATCCCCCCCTCGACCTTCCTGGTCACGACCGAGCAGACCCCCTCCGCCTCGGCCATCTGGTCGGTGAGGGAGTAGGCCGGGCCGCCGGTGCACCGGATCCTCTGCACGATCTCGTCCCCCTCCCGCCTGATCCCGACCACGCCCACGGCAGGCCGGGGCGCGAGGCCGATCTCCACCTCGTGCTCGGTGAGGGTGCCGCACTCCCGCAGGAGGGTGCCGTCCCTCTGCACATGGACGAGCGCCCCGCCTGCCCGGCCATGGTGGTATGCGCAGAAGGCGGCGCACCCGCTGCTCAGGCACTCATGGTAGCACTCCACCCTGTCGCCGTCGACGGTCGTGAAGATCCGCCGGCACGCGCTCGCGGGAAGGGCCGAGGCGACGGCATACGCGGCCGGGTGCCGCCCCCGCCTCTCCTCCTTCTGGACGATGCACCCCTCGTCGAGGAGACGGTTCACCCAGTCCTGCACCGTGCTCCGCGGCAGGGCGCTCCCCTCCGCGATCTCCTGCACCGTGAAATGCCCGTTTTCGAGAGTCGATCTCCGCATCAGGGCGAGAATGTCCCGCCTCTTCTCAATGACCCTTGACATGACAGTTCTTGATGAAGAGCAGGTCGCCGATGACGGCGCTCGCCGTCTCCACCGACCCCGCCCCCTTCCCGACCTCGGTGATCGCCCCGGCCATATCGGTGACGACAGTCACCGCGTTCAGGGTGTCGCGGACGACAAGAGGATGTTTCTTCGGGAGGATCCGCGGCGAGACCCGCAGCAGCCCCATCTCCGGCACCACCTCGCCGATGAGCCTGATGGTAGAGTTCTGGCTCCCGGCAAGGGTCAGCGCCTCCGCAGTCAGGAGGTCGATGCCCGTGCACTCGACGTCCTTCAGGGTGACGCCGTTATTCCAGATCGTATTGGCGAGGATGACCAGTTTGAGGGCGGTATCGATCCCCTTCACGTCGAAGGTCGGGTCGGCCTCGGCATAACCGAGTTCCCGCGCCTCGGCAAGGGCCTGGTCGTAGGTGAGGCCCTCGTCCGCCATCCTGGTGAGGATATAGTTGCAGGTTCCGTTCATGACGCCATAGACCGCGTGGACGGTGTTGCCGGCAAGGCCGTGCTGGATGGTCTGGATGATCGGGATCGCCCCGCAGACCGTCGCCTCGTACCTGAGTTGTACGCCATGCTCCTCTGCCAGGGCCGTCAGGTCCCTGAAGTAGAGGGCCATCGGCCCCTTGTTCGAGGTGACGACGTGCTTTCCCATGGCGAGGGCCGCCCTGATATGGGTGAGGGCCGGTTCGCCGGTCTCCACGTCGGTGGGCGTCACCTCGACGAGGACATCGTACTCGCCGCCCTCCGCGATCGCCCGGGCCGTCACGGCCGGGTCGCCGCAGAGGCCGGTCTTCGCCTTCTTCTCAAGCACCGCGGCGATGTCGATGCCCGCAGGGTCACAGACCCCGCTCTTCGAGTCGGCGATGCCGGTGACCGTGATCCCGAGGCCCTTCCTGGCGAGCATCGAAGCGACGCCCCGTCCCACAGACCCGAGACCGAGAATGGCGACCCGCATCATGCCACCTCCTCCAGGGGTTCGACGAGGAGGAGGTCCTTCTTTTTCGCCACCGTGCGGAGGATCTTCACCGCCTCGTCCATATGCGTCCGGTTTGTCGCGGAGATGGTGAGGAGGGCCGACGACCTCTGGGCGATCCCAGGCATCGTCATATGCATCTCGACGACCTCGGCATAGCCTGTCCGGTCGATCTGGCCGACGGTGTCTGAGAGGTCGGTGTGCATCAGGTGACCGATCATGATGACGCTCCGCTTCAGGAGGAGACGCTCCTCTCCCAGCCTGAGGATGGTCACCCCCGCCGCTTTGAGAGTCGTGATCAGGCCGTCGAGCCGTTCCTCGGGCAGGTCGAGAACGACCTGGACGATCCTGGTCTTTGGCCTCAGCGTCGGGTCCCACTCGTGGATCACGGCCATGATGTTCCCGCCGGCATCGGAGATCGGCCTGAGGGCGGCCACCAGCTGGCCGGGGGCGTCCTTCACCTCTATCTTCATGGATACCTGCACCAAACCACCGATGTAGTATTCTCGCGCCGAAAAGATAAGCCTTTTATTCCGATCGATCACGGACAAACCGGCCCTTTCCTTCACCTCCGGAATATCAAATCAAAAATATATTTATGATATGACCGCAGAAGTATGACTGATCAGTACAATAAGCTCCTGCTTACCGCGTGAATGCAAGTATCGTCTTGTTTTGGGCGCCTTATTCCGGTGTTCAACGTTGATTCATGCGGGGTTTGGCAGGACTGCCGGTATTGTCCGGGCATTAGAGATTCCCTGCCCTCAAGGGGGTTTTGAAGACCGCATAGCGGAGGCTTTCATGAATAAGGAGATGGTTAAACCCAAAATTACAATCAGATCGTTATATAATATCTTTGGAAAACATCCGGAAAAAGTCGTTTCCCTTCTCAGAAAAGGGAAGACAAAACAGGAAATCCTGGAGGAAACCGGGCAGACCGTCGGCCTCAGGGACGTGAACCTCTCTGTCGACGAAGGTGAAATTTTTGTGGTCATGGGCCTCTCGGGTTCGGGAAAGTCCACTCTTCTCCGGTGCATCAACCGCCTCATCGAACCAAGCCATGGGGAGATCCTCATCGACGGCACCGACATCGCCTCTCTTGAGGAGGACGCCCTCAGGGAGGTGAGACGGAAGAAACTGGGCATGGTCTTCCAGAACTTCGCCCTCCTCCCCCACAGGAGCGTCATCGAGAATGTCGCCTTCGGACTGGAGGTGCAGGGGATGCCGGAGGAAGAAAGGATCGAAAAGGCAGGAAAGACCATCGAGATGGTGGGCCTTGCCGGCTACGAGGAGAGCATGCCCGACGAACTCTCCGGCGGCATGAAACAACGGGTCGGCCTGGCCCGCGCCCTTGCCAGCGACCCCGACGTCCTCCTGATGGACGAAGCATTCAGCGCCCTCGACCCCATTATCAGGACAGGAATGCAGGACGAACTCCTCGACCTTCAGGGCGAACTCTCGAAGACGATCATCTTTGTCACCCACGACCTCGACGAGGCCCTCAAACTCGGGAACAGGATCGCCCTGATGAAGGACGGATGCATTGTGCAGGTCGGCACGCCCGAGGAGATCCTCACCTCGCCGGCCGACGACTATGTGGCCAGCTTTGTCGCCGGCGTCGACAGGACCAGAGTGCTCACCGCGGAAGGCGTCATGAAGCCTCCCGAACCTGTTGTATCGATCATTTCAGGTCCCAGGGTTGCCCTGAAACTGATGGAAGAGCACGGGATCTCGACCATCTTTGCCGTCGGGAAAGGAAAGGTCCTGAGGGGCCTGGTGACCGTTGACGATGCCGTCACAGCGGCACGGGCGAAGAAGACGAACATCGAAGATATCCTGATCACCGACACTCCGGTCACGAGCCCGGGGACGCCTGTCCGCGACCTGATGGGGCTGGTGGCCACAAGCCAGTATCCTGTTGCAGTCGTCGACGCCTGCAACCGGCTCAAGGGCGTCATTGTCAGGGGTTCTCTCCTTGCCGCCCTGGCCGTCTCCGGCAACGGTGAGGAGGAGCTTGTATGACTTCCTTCGACCTCCCGAAGCTCCCGCTCGGCGATGCGGTCGAGGCCCTCGTCGAGTGGATCGAGATCACCTTCGCCGTCGCCCTGGACTGGATCAGCGACGGGCTGGACGCGATCATCGGCGGGATGAAGTCCCTCCTCCTCGTCCTGCCGCCGCCGGTCTTCATCGTCGTGGCGGCGGCGCTCATCTGTTTTGTCACAAAACGCGATACCAGACTCGCCATCGGTTCCGCGATCGGCCTCCTCCTGATCTGGGACCTGCACCTCTGGCCCCTGGCAATGGAAACACTTGCGCTGGTCCTGGTGGCCACGCTCTTTGCGCTTCTTATCGGGATACCGACAGGTATCTTTGCGGCGCGTTCTGAGACGGCGCACAGGATCGTCAAGCCTGGCCTCGACTTCATGCAGACGATGCCGGCCTTCGTCTACCTCATCCCCGCGGTGGTCTTCTTCGGCCTTGGCAACGTGCCCGGCATGATCGCCACCGTCATCTTTGCAATGCCTCCTGTGGTCAGGCTCACCACTCTCGGGATCCAGCAGGTGCCCAGGGAACTGACCGAACTCGCCGACGCCTTCGGGACCACGGAGAGGCAGAAACTGATCAAGGTCCAGTTGCCTGTCGCTCTGCCGACGATCATGGCCGGCATCAACCAGTGTATCATGATGGCCCTCTCGATGGTGGTGATCGCCGCCATGATCGGGGCCCAGGGTCTCGGCTACAAGGTGCTGGAAGGCATCCAGCGCCTCGACATCGGCCTCGGTTTCGAGGGCGGCCTCGCGATCGTGATCATCGCGATCATCCTCGACCGGGTGACCCAGAGCCTGGCACCCGCGCGTACAGAACGATGAAACCATTTTCCCGAGTTGATAGTATGATAAAAAACAGAAAAACAATCGTATGTATTCTGATCGGCCTCGTGGCCGCCGCGCTCGTCCTCACCGCCGGGTGCACCGGCACCGGGGACGCAGGAGCACCGTCCTCAGAACAGAAGTCAATCTCCATCGGCTACGTCCTCTGGGACTCGGAGATCGCGAGCACCAATGTGATCAAGCAGGTCTTCGAGAAGGCGGGCTATGACGTCAGGCTCATAGCGGTCGATGCCGCCCCCCTCTACCAGGCCGTCGCCAGCGGCGATGTGGACTGCACCGTCTCGGCCTGGCTTCCCAGGACGCAGAAGTCCTACATGGAAAAGTTCGGGGACCAACTCGACCTGGTCGGCAAGAACCTCGAAGGCGCGAAGATCGGTCTCGTTGTCCCGACCTATGTGACCATCGACTCCATTGAGGAGATGAACAGTGTAAAGGACAGGTTCGAAGGGAAGATCGTGGGCATCGACGCGGGTGCCGGGGTCATGAAGACGACCGAGGACGCAGTCGAGGCATATGGCCTGGACTATGACATTGTCTACAGTTCGAGCGCCGGCATGGCCTCGGCCCTGAAAAAGGCCGTTGACAGGGAAGAATGGGTCGTGGTCACCGGGTGGACTCCGCACTGGAAGTTCGCCCGCTGGGACCTGAAGTACCTCGAAGACCCGAAGGGAGTCTACGGCGGCGAGGAGTACATCGGTACTCTTGCCAGGAAGGGGCTTGCAGAGGACGATCCCGAGGCATATGCAATCCTGAAGCGTTTCTCCTGGACTCCCGAAGACATGGGGTCGGTGATGCTCGACATCGAAGACGGCATGTCCCACGAGGACGCCGCGCAGAAGTGGATCGATGCCCATCCCGACCAGGTCGATGCCTGGCTCGGGAAGGCATAATACTACGGAACCCCCCTTTTTTCTGATGAAGGTCAGAGTCATCGCCTGCGGCAACCCCTATATGGGCAATGACGGTGTCGGCCACGCCGTGATGGAGCGTCTCTCGGCAAGACACCCGGAACTCGATATTGTCGACGGCGGCCTCGGCGGTTTCGGGCTCATACCCCTGATGGAGGACTGCGACCGCGTCGTCATCGTGGACGCGATGACAGGGATGGGAACACCGGGCGAAGTCCGGGTCTTCCATGAGGTGCCTCCGTCGTCGGTCTTCCCGATGTCCCTCCACGACCTCGGGATCGCGGAGGCGGTCGCCCTCGCCCGAGAGGTCGGGGTCACGGCCGAGGTGGTCATCGTCGGGATCGAGGGGGGAGAGATCGAGGCATTCTCGGACGAGATGACCCCCGAGGTGCAGGCCGCGGTCCCGGCCGCATGTGATGCGGTGATCCGCGCGGTGAAGGAAGGGGACGCGGGCGGGGAGTGACGATCTAAGGAAGGGGGTTGCCGTCTACTACAGACATACTCTGGTCTATGTGTCTCCCTAATACCTTGGGGGTGCGCAGATCCCCCTGCCTTCCCCTTACAGTTCGCCGGGGGACTACGCCCCCGGACCCCCCGCTCAGGATTGGGTCGGGGAAGAGTGAAATGGATATCCTGCGGGGAGATTGCCATTTCTCTCTATCCTGACGTGTCCCGACCCTCAATCCAACCCTCTATCCTGCTTTGCGGTGGCGGGGGAAGGGATTCGATGCCTATCGCTCCTATCCTGGCACCATCGATCCCGGAGGATCGGAAAAAAGAAAAAAGTTTCAGATCGACCCGGGTGCGCCGGTGACGACCGGGAGCGCTGCGGCGATCTCAGGGAGGAGTTCGACCGGGATGCCCATGACCATCTCGCCGTCGGCAATACCGGAGAACTTCCGCGACCCGTCGCAGCCCAGGGAGAAGTTCACCTTCCCGTTGAGATAGGTCTGGGCGGTCGTGTCGGCGCAGACCGACTGGATGCCGGCAAAATTCGACTCGACCCTGCCGCCGAGTTTGTAGAGGACGCTCTGGGCGAGTTTGAGCATCACCCGCGGTTCGGCCACGATGAGAACGACCGTCGGGGTGAAGGGCGTCTTTTCGAGCGGAGCATACATCGTCGCATAGGTCAGCCCTGACTCCACGTGCGGGATCCGGTCGATCGTCCGCTTGCAGGCCGCCCAGGTGTCGAACTTGCCGAGCTTGAAATAGAACTCCCCGCTCTTCAGGCTCGGCGTGATCGCCTTCAGGCCGAGGGCCCAGGCGCCGCCCTGACAGGCGTGCTTCTCTGCAGTGGCATAGAAGACCTTCCCCTCCTTCCGGGCGAGGTTGACCATCTGGCAGTGGCGGGTGGTCTCGGAAAGTTCCTCCATCCCCGCGGGGATCTGTTCCTTCGACTGCACGAACCCGACGGCCACCGGCGAGTGCGATAAATTGAGATATTTCTTCAGGGCCTCGGCAGCAGCCGCATAATCGATTTTCGTCCTTATGTCACTCATTTTTGTTCCTCCTGTAGTCTACTCCTCTCCCCCATGCACCATAAAAATGTGCCTGCCAGCAAATATATCACGAAAATTATAGACTGTGAAGTTTCTCCCGCACCTTCAGGAAGAAATTTTTCCCGGCGTCGATGAAGATTGCCGGAGCATCGGCCCTTTTCACCGAGATATCGAGGCCGTCCATAAGTGTCGTGCTCCCTCTGCCGTCGAAGACAAGCTGGGCCGGTTTGTCGCTTTCAAGCTTGATCCGCAGGTCCCTGCTGCTCTCGATGAGATGGGGCCGTGAAGAGAGCATGTAGGGTGCGAGAGGGACGAGGAGAAAGCCGTCGAACTTCGGGTCGACGATGGGTCCCCCGCCGCTCATCGCATAGGCCGTCGAACCGGTCGGCGTGGCGATGACCAGACCGTCGGCCCTGAACTCCTCGACCTCGATGCCGTCGATGACGACGGTGAACCGCAGCATCTTCGCGGGGCGTTCAGTGACGATCACCGCTTCGTTGAGGGCCGTGCCCAGGGGTTCTCCCCCGGCACTGAGGGCGATACGCATCCGCATTTCGAGTCTCATCTTCCTCTGAAGGTTCCTGAAGAATGCCTGCGCCTCGGAGGACTCGAGGTCCGCGAGGAAGCCCACATGCCCTTTGTTGATCCCGATGATCGGGATCTGCCTCTTCATCCTCCTGACGGCAAGGAGGACCGTGCCGTCCCCGCCGACGGCGACGACGATGTCGGCATCGGTCTCGTCGAGCCACTCCCCTTCCCCGTCTCTCCCGAGGGCGATGGCGGTGCTTCCTTCCAGGGCCACATGGTAGCCGTACGAGAGGAGGAGCTCCTCTATCTCGACGGCATAGGCGAGCACCTCGGGCATGTCTATACGGGATATCAGGATGGCCTTCACGTCTGTTACCTCAGGTATTCGATGATCTTGTTATGGAGGACGCCGTTCGTGGCCACCAGGCACCGCCCGATGCTCACCTCGTCGGGGAAGGCGGCAGGGCTTCCTTCCAGTCCTGTCACCGTCCCCCCTGCTTCCTCGCAGAGGACGATCCCCGCGGCGGCGTCGGTGATGCGGAGGGTGTTCCTGACGTCCACGAAACCGTCAAGCCTGCCGGCGGCGACATAGGCGAGTTCAAGGGACGAAGCCCCGAGCAGCCGCCACCGACGCACCTTCTGCCCGAGCCTGAGCACCGAGGCCGGGTCGAACTTCCTCCCATAGACCGAGAGTGCGCTGTCTTCGAGCAGGGCCGTCTTCGAGACATGGATGGGTTTCCCGTCGAGGAAGGCTCCTTTCCCCTTCTCCGCCGTGAAGGTCTCGTGAGTGCAGAGGTCCCGGATATATCCCTTTGTCAGGACGCCGTCCTCGCCATAGGCGATGGAGATGGTGTAGAACGGGATGCCGTGGACTGCATTGTAGGTGCCGTCTATGGGGTCGAGGTAGACCGTCCCCTTCTCCCCGCCGACATCGACGCACCCGGCTTCCTCGGAGATGAGGCGGCGGCAGAAGGGATCGTCCTTGAGGGCAGCGATAACGCACTCCTCCGCGGCCTGATCTATCAGCTCGGTCGGGGTGCCGTCTGCGCCCATCCGGATATACTTTCCGCCCTCAGGACTGCCGGCAAGATCCCGCGTGGCATCCTCGACGATCCCGGCCAGATTTTCGCACCACCTGATGAAGTCCATGCAAACTCACGTGCGTTGTATTTATCTATGGCCGTCATGATAAATTACTACTGCGAGCGTGAACTCGATGAAGGAACAGACTGAGACTGGTAAGTTAAAGGAAGGCCGCTATGTTGTGGTCGACGATGAGCCCTGCAAAATCCTTGGAATTGCCACTTCAAAGCCCGGCAAGCACGGTGCGGCCAAGGCCCGTATCGATGTCGTCGGTATCTTTGACGGCCAGAAGCGCTCGATCGTCCAGCCGGTATCGACGAAGGTCTATGTGCCTGTCGTCGAGCGGAAGGTCGGACAGGTGATCTCGATCACGGGCACCACCGTCCAGATGATGGACGTCAAGGACTTCACCATGTTTGAGATTGAGGCCCCTGAGGACAAGATCGCCGAGATGGAGGCTGGCAAGGAAGTCCAGTACATCGAGGCACTCGGGAAGAAGAAGTTGGACTTCTGAGCCTGCACGGCCGTCTGGCCGGAGCGGTGCTCAGGAGGAGCATTCATGGAAGTCTTCCTAAATACTCTTTTTGCCGACGCCGAAGCAGAGTATGCCGACGCCGGCTATGTGATCTTCGGGGCGCCGTATGACGGGACATCCTCGTACAGGGCAGGTTCCCGCGACGCACCCGGCGCGATCAGGGCAGTCTCGTTCAACTTCGAGACCTATATCCCTGACCCGGGTATCGACCTTGGAGACGTTTCCGTCTGCGACCTCGGCGACCTTGAGGTGCTCTCTCTCCCCGACCTTGTCGTGGACCAGGTGAGGGAGACGGCCGCCATGATCGTGCAGGACGGCAAGGTGCCGGTGATGATCGGCGGCGAGCACACGGTGACGCCCGGTGCGGTCGCCGCGGTGAAGCCCGCGTGCTATGTCGTCTGCGACGCCCACCTGGACCTGCGCGACGAGTTCGGCGGGACGAAGTGGAACCACGCCTGCGCGACGCGGCGGGTGATGGACCTCGGTGTAGAGGATATCTTCATCATCGGGGCCCGGAGCGGGCCTGCGGAGGAGTTCGAACTCGTCGAGGAGTCGGAGAGACTCCACATGTATACGGCCGACGAGGTCGCGGACCGTGGCATTGAGGCGGTGATCAGGGATATCAAAGAGATCATCGGCGCGCGCACCCTGTACCTCTCCATCGACGCGGACGCGGTCGACTGCTGTCTCACCCCCGGTCTCGGGACGCCCGAACCCTTCGGGATCACGCCCCGCGACCTGCGGAGCGTGGTGCGGGCCTTTGCGGCGCGGGCGTCGGGCTTCGACTATGTCGAGGTCTGCCCGATCGACGCGGGCCAGACCGCGGCGGTGGCGGCAAAACTGATCAGGGAATTCATCGCCTGGCATGAGGCCGGGATTGAGGGGCTCTGAGCCCCTCTCATTTTGTATCTTTTCCTTTTCACTTCTCAGAGATCGGTACTCTTCTTCAGGTGCTCCGGCAACGACTGAAGAGCATTGGTTTTCTGCCGGGGATCTCCGGGCTATGCCCCCTTCACTGCTACCGTGACGATCGAGAAGGACCGGACGACCTCCCTCACCGCGACCCTGAACAACGATGACCGGGAAGAGGACGGCCTGCTCGACTACTACGAGGAGCACGGCTATATCGACGGCTTCGGCAACCCGCACACCAGTGACCCGGATCTCACCGACACCGACGGGGACGGCCACTCCGATTACGAAGAGCACTTCGATCCCGACTACGACCCCCCTCGTCTACGAGGAGCGCTACGGCTCGATGGAAATGGGCCGTGAGTTCCTCCTCGGTGCGGTCCTCGGAGAGTGGGGCGCCGACGACCACGACAACATCTTCTATCTGGGCGGCTGGATCGCAAGCGGTGTCATCGTCCTCGGCGACGTCCGGGACATCGCAACGACGATCTCGCGGGGCGACCTCACCGGCACGGGCCTCAACCTCGCCGCATTGATCCCGGGTTACGGGGACGGAGCGAAGGTCGCGGTCATCGTCGGGAAGTTTGTGGGGAAGCATCCGGAGCTCTTGAAGCCCGCGATGGTGTTGATGGTCGGCGTCGCACCGCATGCGGATGAGGTTGCTGAATCAGTGAAAGTGATCAGGAAGGTCCACGGCGACGAACTGATCGATGCGTTGAAGACAAAAGGGGTCTCTGATTCGAAGATCATTGAGTTACATAACCTCGACCAGATCGGAAAGGTCAGTCTGAGGAATATTGATGAGGGGATCGAGACCGAGGAGATATACCTCGGCGGACGTGTTGCACGGGGATGCACTGCCTGTATGAAATGTTTTGAGAAGAAGGACGGGCATTGCGTCTTTGATGATGATTCTGTCAACGAATGCATCGACAGGATGGTTGAAGCGGACGGCATCATTCTCGGTTCGCCGGTCTACTTCACCGATGTCACAGCCGAGATGAAGGCCCTGATCGACCGGGCGGGCCTGGTGTCCATGGCAAACGGGGGACTCTACCGGCGCAAGGTGGCGCAAGCCGCAGTCGCGGTGCGGCGGAGCGGGACGTTCCATACCCTTGACACCCTTCTGCATTTCCTGCTCATAGGCGGGATGACAGTCCCGGGATTCCCCGTTGTCGGTGTCGGAAAAGAGATCGGAGAGGTCCTTGAAGACGAGGAAGGCCTGATGCGGGCAAAAGACGCGGGGAAGAACATGGCATGGCTCCTGAAAACTTTTGAGCGGGCAAAAAAGTCCTGATGTTCTGGGAGAGATGAGCAATGATTGACACCAGGAATGTGTAAATAAAAATAAAATGGCCCGGGAAAACCTTCATATTTGAAAACGAGAGGAGTCCATCGAACTCCCCGATACTCTTTTGTTTATTCCTCGGCCTGAGCGTAGTAATACTCGCCCTTCGACCTCTGATCCCGGTCCAGGTACGACTCGGGCTTGTTGATCCTGGGCCTGCCGCTCTTGTCCCGCCTGAAGGTGACGCCGAGGGCCGAGAGGAAGAGGTTCATCCCGTCGCGCATCGAGAACGGCCCCTTCGCCTCGCCGGCAACACCGGGCTCGCCGTCGAAGACGACAAGGCGCTCGGAGATCATGTCGATGAGGTAGATGTCGTGGTCGATGACGATGACGCCGCACTCCTTCCCCTCGGCATGGTGCTTGAGCACCCGCACCAGGCTCATCCTCTGCTCCACATCGAGGTGGGCGCTCGGTTCGTCGAGGATGTAGAGGGCGGCTTCCCGGGAGAGACAGGCGGCAATGGCCACCCTCTGGAGTTCGCCGCCCGATAGGGTATCCAGGGGCGACTGGAGGATCTGCTGGAGACCGAGAGGGTCGAGCACCTCGTGCTGATAATACGAGGTGTCGAAACGCCGGGTGATCTGGCGCAGGGTGAACTCCACCGTGTCGGTGGAGTCTGCCTTCACGTACTGGGGCTTGTACGAGATGGCAATCTTCTCGTCGAGGGCACCACCGTCCGGTTCCTCCACGCCTGCGAGGAGTTTTGCGAAGGTGGACTTCCCGATGCCGTTCGGACCGACAAGGCCGAGCACCTCGCCCTTCCTGATCTCGCCGCCCTTCACGTCGAGGTGGAAACGGTCATAGTGCTTGGACATCTGCGGGAAGGTATAGAGGGGTTCCCGCCTCGTCTCGTCGGCATGGGCCCGCTTCTCGAAGACGACGGCCGAGTCCCTGAAGCGGACGTTCTCCTCGGGCAGGTACCCTTCGAGGTACTCGTTGATCCCGACACGCACGCCCTTCGGCCCGGTGATCACACCGAAGACCGCCGGTTTGCCATAGGCGACATGGACCGTGTCGGCGAGCATGTCCAGGATCGCGAGGTCGTGCTCGACGATCACGACAGGCCTCTTCTCCGCGACCTCCCTGATCAGGTTGGCCGTCGCCATCCTCTGGTAGATGTCGAGATAGGGGGTGATCTCGTCGAGGAAATAGAAGTCGGCGTCCCGCGCCAGGCAGGCGGCGATCGCCACCCTCTGGAGTTCACCGCCGGAGAGGTTCTGGATGTCGCGGTCCAGGATGGAGTCGAGGGTGAGTTCCGCGGTGAGGTGGCCGAGCACTCCCCTCTCGTCGGTCTTTGCCAGGAGGTCATGCACCGTCCCTTTGAAGGCCTTCGGTATGAGGGTGATGTACTGGGGCTTCACCGCCACCTTGATCTCCTTCCCCGAGATGTGCTTCAGGTAATCGAAGAGTTCGGTCCCGGTGAACCGCTTCATGATCTCGTCCCAGGAGACAGTGGCGTCAAAGATCCCCAGGTTCGGCTGCATCTGGCCGGAAAGAATCTGGATGGACGTGGACTTCCCGATGCCGTTCGGGCCCAGGATGCCGGTCACCTTCCCCTCGACCGGGATGGGGAGGCCGTACAGCACGAAGGAGTTCGGCCCGTACCGGTGGGTGGGTTGCTCCAGCTCCTCGGGGAGGTTCACGATATCGATCGCGTCGAACGGACACTTTTTGACGCAGATGCCGCACCCGGCACAGAGTTCCTCGGAGATGACCGCCTTTCCTTCCTCATCGAGGACGACGGTCTCGTCCCCGCTTCTGACCCGTGGACAGTAGATGATACACTCCTGTCCGCACTTCTTTGAATGACAGTTATCTTTGTGGACGACGGCGATTCGCATGGATGATCACATCGATGAAGTGGTGAGCATGGTGGACCAGGAGATGAACCAGAAGGCGAAGGTCATGAATGCCTGATAGAACCAGTCTTTGTTGTTCAACTCGGTGTAGTCGATCTTCATCAGCATGAAGATGTGTTTCTGGAAGACCACACCGGCCATGAGGAGGAGGATGCCGATGATCTGGTTTTGCTGCAGACCTGTCGCAGGGTCGGGAGTCCCGCAGATATAGAAGGAGAGCAGGCCGGTCGCGATACCGAGGAAGCACGCAACAAGAGTTCTCCTGATGCGCTTTTTATGCTCTCTCTGTTTTTCCTCTTTCGTCTTTGCGCCTTTGCTTTTCGGCGCCTCGGGTGCCTGTGACAGTTTTTCCTCCTCGCCCATGATGCATCAGTGGTCTATTTTGTGCGTTGTAGCCATATTTAATTTCGTGTTGCCCGGGCGACGGGACCGGCACGATGGTCTCTCACGGGCAGAAATCCCCCGGGCACGAGGTCGGCCCCGACATGCACGCGATGGTGCCGATAGCAGCAGGGGCATATTAAAGAGCGTTCTGGACCCATACGTACAAAGAGCGTGGGATAATGGCAAACGAACAGGGGATGAGCGGGATGGATGTCAGGGCACTGACGGCGGAACTGTCGGCCCTGCTCCCGCTCTGGATCGGCAAGATCTATCAGTACGATGCGAAGACCCTGGGGATCCGTCTCAACGGGAACGAGGGGGCCAAGTACCAGTTCCTCGTCGAGACAGGCAGGCGCGCCCACCTGGTCGGGGCCCTCCCCGAGTCCCCGAAAAATCCCCTGGGGTATGCGATGTTCCTGCGCAAACACCTCGAAGGGGGACGGGTGACCGCTATCAGGCAGTACGGCCTCCAGCGTATCTTCTACATCGACGTGGCGAAGAAGGCCGGGATACTGAGGCTTGTCATCGAACTCTTCGATGAGGGGAATGCCATCCTCCTCGACGAGGTCGGGGTGATCACCAAGCCCCTGCGGCACCACCGCTTCAAGGACCGTTCCGTCGTGCCTGGAGAGGTCTATGCCCTCCCCGAAGGGACTGACTGCAGCGGCTTCGACAGCGAGTCCTTCGCCGCGATGCTCCGGGCCTCAAACCGCGATCTGGTCCGGACCCTTGCCGTGAACTGCCTCCTCGGCGGCGCCTATGCCGAACTCGCCTGCAGCCTTGCCGGGGTCGACAAGAGCATTCCGGCTGCCGAAGCCGATGCCGGGGCGGTGTATGCAGCGCTCCACCAGGTCATCGGCATGGTCGAGGGGCAGAGGGAACCGGTGACCGCCGGCAGCGGGTGCTGGCCGATCCGGGGCATGGGAGAGGAAAAAGAGGCATTTCCCACATTCAACAAGGCCCTGGAAGCATATTATCCACTACAGGCAGCCGCCGCGGTGAAGGCCGAAGCGAAACGGCCGAAACTCTCGAAGGAAGAGGTGATCCTCCGCCAGCAGGAGGAGGCGCTGAAGAAGTTTGCGGGGAAGATCAAAAAGGCCGAGAAGGCGGTCGAAGCGGTCTATACCAACTATCCCCTCGTGCAGGACGTCATCGCCACCCTTGAACGGGCAAGCCGGAGCCTCTCCTGGCAGGAGATCGAGGAAGTCCTCAAAAAAAGCGACCTCCCTGCAGCAAAGGCGGTCGTCGCCGTCCACCCGGCCGAGGCGGCCGTCGACCTCGACCTCGGGGTGCGGGTGAAGATCTTTGTCCACGAGAATGTCGAGGCAAACCTCGACCACTACTACGACCAGGTCAAGAAGTTCAGAAAGAAGACCGAGGGTGCCCTTGCGGCGATAGAGCGCGGCGCCGCAAAACCGAAGGAGAAACCGAAAGAGACCCTCCACCTCCTGAAGAAGAAGTGGTTCCACAGGTTCAGGTGGTTCTATACGACCGACGGCACCCTTGTCCTCGGCGGGCGGGACGCCTCGCAGAACGAAGAACTGGTCAAGAAGTATATGGAGGGGAAGGACACCTTCGTCCACGCCGACGTGCACGGCGGTTCGGTCGTCATCGTCAAGGGGGAGACCGAGCACATGGACGACGAGGTCGCCCAGTTCGCCGCCTCGTATTCCAATGCCTGGAAGGCCGGGCACTTCTCGGCAGACGTCTACTTCGCACGCCCCGACCAGGTGAGCAAGACCGCCGAGTCGGGCGAGTTCGTCGCCCGCGGCGGTTTCATCGTGCGGGGCGAGAGGCGCTATGTGAAGGACGTCCAGCTCGGCGCGGCAATCGGGGTGCAGAAAGAGCCAAGCGTTGCGATCATCGGCGGCCCTCTGGCGGCGGTGCGGACACGGACACAGTATGTCGTCGAACTTTCTCCCGGCACCTTCGAACCGAACGACGTGGCAAAGAAGGTCCAGCGTCTCCTGAGGGAGAAGATCGGCGAGGATAACTGGAAACGACTGAAGACCGCGCTGAACACCGAGGCGATCGCCGCCTTTGTCCCGCCGGGCGGGTCCGATATCGTGGGCGAGCATGAAGGCTGAGTACGGCGAACTCAAGGGGTCGTACGGAGAGATCAGGCTGTTCCCCGAGTCTCTCGACGACCTCTGGCACCTGGAACACCTCATCGATCCGCGCGACCTCGTCTTTGCGACGACCCTGCGGACCGTTGACTCGGCGACCGACAAACTCCGCCCTGAGAAGGCTGAGAAGAGACCGGTCCGCCTCGGCATCAGGGTGGAGAAGGTGGAGTTCCACCCGTACGCCAACCGCCTCAGGGTCGGCGGCATCATCGAGTCGGGCATGGACATCGCCTCGTACCATACACTCAACGTGGAGCCGGGCTACGAGATCTCGGTGATCAGGCGGTGGCGGGGGATCGACCTCGAAAGGGTCGAGAGGGCGGTCGGGGCCTCCCTCCACAATGTCGTTCATGTGCTCACCATCGAGGAAGGGGAGGCTGAACTCTTCAGGATCAGGCAGTACGGTCCGGAGAGGGTCACGACCATCACCGCAGGCAGCGGGAAGGGTGCTGAGATCGACGGCAGGACCGCCTTCTTTGCCGACGCCCTCTCCTCCCTGAAGGACGTCACCGGCCCGGTCGTCGTCGCGGGGCCGGGTTTTGTCAAGGAAGACTTTGTCAGGTTCCTGAAGGCGAAAGACCCCGACCTCGGCGAGCGGGTCGTCACCGTCGAGACGCGGCGGATCGGCCGCGGCGCCGTCCAGGACGCGATCGGCCAGGGTGTCCTTGAAAGGCTCGCCGGCGACCTCCAGCTCGCCCGCGAGGTGACCAGGATGGACGAGGTGCTCAAACGTATCGGTACCGGCGGGGCGGTGGCGTACGGGAAGGCCGAGGTCAGGAAGGCGGTGGAATATGGCGCCGCCGAGGAGGTGCTCGTCACCGACACCCTGATCAGGGATGCCGGCATCGCCCGTCTCCTCGAAGAGGCGGAGAGGATCAACGCGCGGGTCGTCGTCTTCAGTTCCGAGTTCGACCCCGGCGGACAACTCAACGCCCTCGGCGGGATCGCCGCCCTGCTCCGCTATCCCCTCGGGTGAGGGGCCCCGCTATCCTTTTTTTCCAGTACGAAGGTCGTTCCCCCGGCAAAGCGGGCGATGGAGTTGTACAGCACGGCGATGACGTAACCCCCGACACCACCTGCAATGCCATAGAGCACGATGCCGAACAGGAGAGCACCGGCGACGACCGCAGGCGTACTCCCCGCGAACCCGCCCGCCTCCGCGCCGAGGAGAGGAAAGATCCCGCTTTTCTGGAGGATTGTGGAGACTCCGGCCATGAAGCCCGCCCCGAGACCCACAATGCTCATCGTACGGGCGACTGACCTGGGCACGACCGCCGCCATCTCCACACTGTTTTCAGAGGTGTTCTCCCTGTCCGGATCTCCGTTCCCGTGGGTGCGGGCCGTCACCCTCACCCCGCCGATGATGACGGCGGCGAGGTCGTACAGGACGACACACACACCGCCGATGAAGATGCCGCTTAGTACAGCGACGAATATCCAGGTGATGAGCATGACCAGAATAAATTCGGGCGTAGCGCCGTACAGGATGGGTGTCCATGAGAGAGGCCACATAATAGATCCGATCCAGCCGACACACTCGTATATGAGGGTCTGGAGGGCCATGAGTGCGAGGGAGAGGCAGACGCCGATCTTCAGCGCCGGAAAAACACCGATCTCGCGGATAGCCCATGTCCCTTCTGCCATGGTTCCCGGTTGCGCCCTCACGACGGCCCCGCCGAATCTGCTGGCGGCGAGGTTGTACAGGGTCGCCGCGAGCGCTGCAAAGATGATCGCGTGTACGACGTTGAGAAGGGGCACGACATAGAGCACCTGGTAACCGAGAGCCCTGAGCACCTCTCCCTGTGCTGTTGTCACGGGGATAGTCTCGTTGATCGCCGTCGGCAGCACCATGAAGCCCTGTACGACGCCGACCACCAGGGAGAGCGTCGCCGCCATCAGGACACACGACCGGAGAGAGACCGACGTGATCTCGACCTCGGAAACGGTGGGACCTGTTACACCCGTGGACATAGGGCAACTATCCATTCCAGACGCATAAAGACTTTATCGCAGGATCGGTTACACGTCCTGTTTCCGAAGGCCTGACCTGTAACCGATCGGTACAGAATGAATAAATAGACCCGGCCCGACCTACCTGTGTCGACGATGAGAACACTCTGTGCATGGTTCGTCCTGGTCCTCGCGTGCTCCCTCGCAGGAGTATGTGCGGCGGCGCCTGCCGAAGAGGTCGCCGCCGGTGCGGTCGCGGCGTACCATCAGGTCGCCGATTATACGGCCACCGTCACCGTTCACGGCCCGGACAGGGACGAGGTCGTCAGGGTGGCGGCCATGCCGCCAGGCAGTTTCAGGGCCGAATACGACGACCCGTCGCTCCATCACGGCGCCGCCCTTGCGGTCCTGTCGGAGGGGTCTGCATGGTGGCATGTGCCTCCGCAGTGTTCGATGGGATCGACAGGGGTGGAAAAACCCCTGGACGGCGACTATATGGCGGCGGGGATCGCCGCCCTCTCAACCGGCAGGGTCACGAGCATGCACGAGGCCGTCCTGGACGGCAGGACCGTCCCTGTCGTCGATGTCGTACCCGTTGGTGCCGTCGACCCCTTCCCCCCTGACACCGCACGTCTCTCCATCTCGATCGACCGGGAAACGATGCTGGTCCTGTGTGTCGAGGGCTACGACTGCACGGGGGCCCTCGTGCGGTCGGCGGAGTACCGGAACCTCAGGGTAAATGCCGGCCTCCCTGAAGACACCTTCGCCTTCGGGAAGCCGAAAGGTGTGTGGGAGCGGGTCCCTCCCACAACATCCGATTTTCTCATGAACCTCGCCTTTCTCCTTGCAAACCTGGTCATCATCCCCATCGAGTCATTCCTCGCGCTTCGCATCTGGTTGAGCCTTGGCTACCGGCGAGTCACGCAGAAAAACATCCTTGATAATGCGACACGGTGCCGGGTCTACCAGGCCATCCTGGATAACCCTGGAATACACAGGGAGAAGATCGCCCTGATCACCCGGACACATCCCGGCACCCTCCGCTATCACCTCGCGGTCCTCAGGCAGGCAGGGAAGATCGCAGTCGAACAGACGGGAGGTTGCTGCCGCTACTATGAGAACAATGGGAGATATTCAGAGCGTGAACGAACAGTCCTTGCCGCTCTCTGGAACAGCACCAGGCGAGAGATCCTCACGGTCCTCCTCCAGACGCCCGGCCTCTCGCGGCAGGAAATCGCGGTGCACCTCGGCATCTCCGGCCCTGCCGTCTCCCGCCACATGGACAGGCTCCAGAGGGACGGGATCGTCGAGAAGAGCATGAACGGACGTGCCGCATCTTTCGCCGTCATCGGGGAGAGCGGCCACGATCTGCTCGGCGCCCTGCACATTCTAAAATGCGGGGCCGACTGAAAGGGAAAAAGGGGATTGTATTTATTCTTCCTTCGCTTCAGCTTCGGCTTCTGCCGGTTCTTCGGCAGGCATCTCCGGGCGCTTGAAGGTCTCGACAAAGACGATGTCCTGCACCTCGGGGATGAACTCGAAGATCTGGTGGACGACGATCCCGCGGGCCATGACCCAGCGGCGGTCGTAGTTGATCCCTGCCGGGAGGTTCAGGGTGAGGGTGCCTTCGGCAAAGGTGATGTCCATCTCGCGGCCTGCGAAGAGCTTGATGAAGCCCCTGGCCTTCTCCTCGACGGTCTCGACCATGCCCTCGATGGTGAAGGTGTAGGAGAGCGCCTTGCCGGCGAGCGGGTGGTTGAAGTCGACGACGGCCCGCTTCCCGACCACATTGACGACGACGCCCTCGCGGTCGCCCGACTGGATACGCATGCCGAACTTGGGCTTCTCCCGGAACTGGTTGGCGTTCACGGACTCGACAAGCTTCATGTCATGGGGACCAAAGCCCTTCTCGGCCTCGACCTCGACCTCGTACTGCTGGCCGATCTCCTTGCCGACGAGAGCCTCGTCAAGGCCCGGGATGACATGGTTGCTCCCGACGCGAATAACGATCGGCGCATAGTCCTTCTGGCTCTTGATGCCTGCTTCTTCTGCATCAGCGGCGACGGTGGTGTCGAAGATCTCGCCCTCCACACGGGCGGTATAGTTGAGTCTAACGATGTCTCCTTCCTGAATTGCCATAATATACACCTTGTCTATATCAAGTCTCGACGAAAATACTTAAAATGGTGCCATAGATGTTTGAAGTGGAAACAAAAATACGTGTCCCTGATCTCCCGGAGATCCGCTCCCGTCTTGTCAGGATTGGCGCCGGAACACCGTCTGTCGCCGACCAGCAGGACGTCTACTACAACCACCCTGTGCGGGACTTCGGCCGGACCGACGAGGCCCTCAGGGTCAGGTACGAGGGCGAGAGGTGCACCCTTACATATAAAGGGCCGAAACTCGCCACAAAGGGTGCAAAGACCAGGGAAGAGTTCAACCTGACCGTGGAGTCCGGGGAGAACCTGGAAGAGATCCTGCGCCGCCTCGGTTTTGTCAGGAGCGCAGAGGTCAGGAAGCACAGGGAGGAGTTTGCCCTCGGGACCGCGTCCGTCGCCCTCGATGAAGTGGACGGCCTCGGGAGTTTCGTCGAGATCGAGGTGATGGCGCACGAAGCAGGGGCGGAAGCGGAAAAAGAGATCGAACGGATCAAAGGAGAACTGGGGATAGAGGGTTCTCACATCCCGCAGTCCTATCTTGAACTGCTCAGACAGTGAGCAGTTCGATCTCGATTGCTTTCGGTTCGTCACCGAAGTGGATCAGGGCGCAGTTGCCCTCCGAGGCCGGGCCCGGGTTGACGATCTTGACGCCGTCCACCTCGGTGACCCCCTTGTTTTCGTGCATGTGGGCGCAGCAGACAAGGTCGAACTCCTTGATGTGGTTCCTGACACTTGTGCTGCCCACATGGTCCTCGCCGGCCAGGTCAAAGACGCCGTGGGGCGGGACATGGCTGACGAGCACATTGTGGACATTCCTGTCCATGTGAGCCGTAGCCTGTTTGATCAGACGTTCAATCTCCTCTTCTTTCAGCTCGAAGGGCGTCCCGAAGGGCGTCGGGTTGGACCCGCCGACGCCGGCCATCGAAATCTTCCCGAGCGAGAATGTAGCACCGTGGAGATTGACACAGTCCGAGTGTTCGAGAGCATCGCAGATATCGCATGGATCACAGTTCCCCGGCACCGCAAAGCACGGTACGTCGATGAGCGAAGTCATCTTGTTGACCATATCACATGGTCCGAACTGTGTGAGATCGCCAGCAATGATGACAAAGTCGGGCTGGAGGGCCATGAAGGACTCCAGCTTGCCCAACTGGCCATGAAGGTCTGCCAGCAAAAGCACATCCATCATGGTAGAACTTCTCTAACGGTTCCTATAAAATCTTCTCTCAGGATCGTCCCAGGAACCGGAAATTTTCCCGTTCAGTGCAAGACGTCCAAGATCGCGTTGCGTCTCCGAAAGAAGCTCTCTTGGCCTCAGGTTTGCCATCGGCGTCCCGGGCAGCGGTATAAAGAGATGGACATGGGCCTGCCCACGGCGCGTGACCTCGCGGATGAGAGCGAGGGTCGCCAGTTCGTCTTCGTCCTCCTCGCACGGGAGGCCGACGATGAAGTCGACCACGGGCATGAAGCCATGGTCCCGACAGAGGTCGAGGGCATGCTCGACGTCGGCGACGGTATGTCCCCGGCGCAGGAGGCCAAGCACCCTGTCGCTTCCTGACTGGGCCCCGAAGTGGAGGCGGCGGTTTGCACAGTGAGCCGAGATCAGGTCGAGTGACTCGTCGGTGACGAACTCGGGGCGCACCTCCGAGGGAAAGGTCCCGAAATAGATCTGGTTTTTGTGGAGCGCACGAAACAGGCTTTCAACGCGGTCGAGGCGCGGGTGGATGCCGTCGTCAGATCCGTAGGCAAGGGCGTTCGGGGTGACGAAACGGGCGTCCCTGAACCGTGCCGCATACCGGGCGATCTCCTCCACGGGCCGATGGCGCATCCGCCTCCCGAAGATCCGGGGGGTCTGGCAGTACGCGCACCCGAAGGGACAGCCGCGGGAGATCTCAATGTATCCTTTGAACTGCGAGAAGGGGGGATACGCGGGGAGAAAAACCGTATGGTCGGGCGGGCAGATGCCGTCCTTTGTGGCCACGCCCGGCACCGGCCCGCCCTCTCCGGCCTCGATCGCGCGGAGGAGCCGTGGGAGGGTGTGCTCACCCTCGCCGGTGACGACATAGTCGGCGTACGCCGCTACCTCCGCAGGGCACGCCGCCGCATGGGGGCCGCCGACGATGGTGACGCAGGACGCCGATGCGATCTCGTCCTGGAAGTGCGGGGCATTGATGGAGTTGAGACTGTAGCAGGTCACGTCGCCTTCGGGCCCGCCCGACGGCCGCAGGATGATCCCCTCTGTCTCGCAGGCCGCATAGAGGGCGGCAAAGGAATTTTTGGCTGCGGTGATCTCCCGCCAGTTCACCTGCATCCTGTCTGCCCTCTCATGCCTCCCATGAGACCGTCCCCGCCTCCCCGTCCACCGTCACGGTCGCTCCTGCAGGCAGGCCTGAGAGCCCGGTTTCGAGGCGGTCGACCATCGGGATATGGGCGATTATCGCGCCGGTGACGATGATCGGTTCGGCCTCCTCGTTGATGATGGCGGCCGGCGCCTTCCCGTTCCGTGCGAGGGCGTACATCACATAGGACCCGACAGTCGAACCCTTCCCGAAGGGAAACGCAAAGATTGTCCCCGCAATCGATTCGCCCTTGAGGGGATGGCCTTCTTCGATGATCACGCCGCTCTCAGGGTCGACCCCCGAGAGAAATGACAGTGGTGCCGGGGAAACGAGCAACCTCCCGGTCGCAGTTCCCCGAGCAATGCCTCTTCCATTGATTATCACAGACACACCTAATAAATGTATAAAGAATCCACTATATTAGTGACATGGAAGACTCTGTGATTGGCGTCAACAATGACAATAATCTGTATAAACTCCAGGTCCAGGAAATGAAGGCGAAGGTCCTGGACCTGAAGATGCAGAACGAGTTGCTCCAGAAAGAGGTCAACCAGCTGCGGCGGGAAAACAACCAGCTCAAGCGGGTCCCGCTCTTTGTTGCAGCTGTTGTTGACAAACTCGGTGACGGCGAGGTCTATCTCAGGCAGCAGGGAAACAACCAGGAATACATCACACGGGTCAACCCCGAACTCTATGACGGGCTGGGTGTGGGCATGAAGGTCGCTGTGAACAATGCTCTTTCCATTGTGAAGCCCATCGGCACCACCTACGACTCCCGTGTCAGGGTGATGGAGCTTGAAGAGGCGCCGAGCGTCACTTTCGAGCAGATCGGCGGGCTGAAAGAAGAGATCGAAGAGGTCCGCGAGGCGGTCGAGTACCCGCTCACCAGGCCCGAGATCTTCGAAAAAGTCGGCGTCGAGCCCCCGAAGGGCATCCTGCTGTACGGCCCTCCGGGAACGGGCAAGACCCTCATCGCAAAGGCCGTGGCGCACAATGCCCATGCTGAGTTCATCAGGATGTCGGGCTCGGAACTCGTCCACAAGTTTATCGGCGAAGGGGCGCAGCTGGTGCGGGAACTCTTCGACTTCGCGCGGGAGCGTGCCCCGGCAATCGTCTTCATCGACGAGATCGACGCGATCGCGAGCCAGCGTACAAACGACGGCACCTCGGGGAGCGCCGAGGTCCAGCGGACCCTGATGCAACTCCTCGCCGAGATGGACGGCTTCAACAACCGCGGCAATATCAGGATCATGGCGGCCACGAACCGCGTCGACATGCTCGACCCGGCGATTCTCCGGCCCGGACGTTTCGACCGGATCATCGAGGTCCCGGTCCCTGACGCCGACTCGCTCCGGGAGATCTTCAAGATCCACACCGGGAAGATGAGCCTTGACAATGTCAACCTGGAATCGCTCGTCCCCCTCGCCGAGGGTATGACCGGCGCCGAGATCCAGGCGGTCTGCCGCGAGGCCGGCATGCGGGCGGTCCGCAGGAATGCCGTGGCCGTGGAGCACAACGACTTCCTTGAGGCTATCCGGAAGGTCAGCCGCAAGGAGGTTGCAGGCGATCTCCGGATGTACATCTGAACCGACCATGCACCTGCTCCTCATTCCGCATGAGGGGGTCGACCTCAACAATACCTTTTTTGCATCAGAGACAAGCCGCGAGATTCTCAGGTTCTACCGCCCCGAAAAAAGGTCGTACGGTATGTCCATCAGGGTCGTATCCCTTGGCGCGGCCCTCTCCCTTGCCGCAGAACTGAGGTGGTACCTCAGACGGTACGTTGCCCTCACCCTCTTCGAGATGGCACCGGGCCATTCCTGCACCCTCGCCTACGCCCATGCGATTGAACAGAGGGCGGTCGACCCGGACCAACCGCCGGACCACCGTTTCTTCATCGGCTTTCCCGATGGTCGACCCGTGATCACGGAGGGACCGGACGGCACCCTTGAAGTGTGGGCGCTTCCCGGCGAGGTGATCCGGGTCAGGTGACTGCTCGTACATCCGGAGACGAGAGCAATTGCCATCCCCCTGACCCCTCACGCTCTGGAAAGGGGTCGGGCACGGAAAGAGGACGTCTTTCTCTCATGCAGAGAACAGACGGACAAATCCAGAGATTCCAGAAGCGGCAGGGAAATAGGCCATCCCAGAACTCTCCGGCCTTGATATGTGACCGGAAGAAATTTCTGAAGTACGGTGTCGTTCGAGAGATTGCTGCCGCCCCTCCCCTATCTTCTTCGGGAGGGTCCGGGGGTCTCCCCCGGGCGAGAGAGAGCAAGAAAACACTCTTTATTCTCTATGGGGGCGGCACATCTGATCGGTCCGCCTTCCTCCATGAATCACGCCGTTGGCGCTGCCTCCTGAACCTCCGGCATTACGATTGAAGCGGGGACGATAAAGAAATGGCCGAGAAGCGTCTCGATCCAGATGCTTGATCCAGCACAGGATACTTCTGGGATATGCTCAAAGAAAAAAAAAGGTTGAGTTTCAGGCGAACATCTCGCCGACTGTATTTCTCAGGGGTTGACGTTCGAAGTCGGCCATGAACTTCTGGAGCGCCCGCCCGAAGTCTTCGTTGGTGACGGTCGTCCGCTCCTCCCGGATCGCGAACATCCCGGCCTCCATGCAGACCGCACGGAGGTCAGCGCCGTTCCGCCCATTGGTCTGGCAGGCGATCCCGGTGAGGTCGACGTCCTTTGCCAGGTTCATGCCCTTCGTGTGGATCTTCAGGATCGAGAGGCGCCCCTCGATGTCCGGGAGCGGGATCTCGATGATCCGGTCGAAACGGCCCGGCCTGAGGAGGGCGGGGTCGAGGATATCGATCCTGTTCGTCGCCCCGATGATCTTTACGTCGCCGCGTGTCTCGAAGCCGTCCATCCCTGCCAGGAGTTGCATCAGGGTCCGCTGAACCTCCCGGTCCCCGGAGGTGACGGACTCCGTCCGGTGCGTCCCGACGGCGTCGATCTCGTCGATAAAGAGGATCGTCGGCGCCTTCTCGCGGGCGAGGTCGAAGAGTTCCCGCACAAGGCGTGCCCCTTCGCCGATGTACTTCTGCACGAGTTCGGAGCCGACGACATGGAGGAAGTGAGCGTTCGTCTCGTGGGCGACGGCACGGGCGAGCAGGGTCTTGCCTGTCCCTGGCGGCCCGTACAGCAGGACACCCTTCGGCGGGGTGATCCCCACCGTCTCGAAGAGTTCGGGCTTTGTGAGCGGGAGTTCGACAGCCTCCTTCACCTCCAGGATCTGCGGTTCCAGCCCGCCGATATCGGAGTAACGCTCTTCAGGCCGGTCTTCCAGTTCCATCCCGTAGACCTGCGGGTCGTAGGTGTTCGGGAGCACCTCGATCAGGGCAAGGGACTGCTGGTTGAGGGTGCACCTGCTCCCTGCCTTCAGGTCCTTCGGTTCGATGAACTGGGATACCCGGACAAGGAAACGCGGGCCTGCACTGCTCCTGACCACGACGCGGTTGTTGTCGATGATGTCGAGTATCTCACCGACAATGAGGGGAGGACTTCTGAGTTGTTCGATCTCGCTCCGTAATTTCCGCATTTCCCGCTCGTAGCGGATCTTCTGCGTCTCCACATACCGCTTTTCAGACTCCATCTGGCGCATCCGCTCCCTGAGTTCCAGGTTGCGGTTTTCCAGGTTGGAGATCCGTTCGAGCAGGTACTTGCAGAGTTCTTCGCTGTTCTGCGGGTCGGGTGAATCACAGCCGCTGTCCCCCATCGTCCTCCTCGAATAGGTATATAGTATAAAGTGACTTAAATGTGTTTGCGAGTAGTATGCAGTGCGAATTATGTGGGGCTATAATAAAGGGCGCCCCGAAAAGAGTGCGGATCGAGGGTGCGGTACTTCAGGTATGCCCGAAGTGTGCGACCCTCGGAGTGGAGGTGGCACAGCCACGGCCTGTCGAATCGAAACGGAAAGCCGTCGCTGCTACACCGGGCGCCCCTCAACGCCGGGGCCGTGACGTCTTCGACCTGATGGTCGGGGAGGTCGTCGAGGACTTTGGCGAACGGATCAGGAGTGCCCGTCTGGAGAAGAACTGGACCCAGAAGGATCTTGCCAACGAGATCAAGGAACGTGAGATCCTGATCAGGAAGATCGAGAAGGGCGACCTGATCCCTGAGGACGAGGTGCGGGTCAAGCTCGAAAAGGTGCTCGGCATCTCTCTCCTCGATGTCTCGGACGAGGAGGTGAGGAGACAGAAGGGGGGCAGGCTTGCGACGACTCTCGGCGACATCATCAAGATCAAGAGGGAGTAGATGGCGACACCCCTGATCCTCGTCAACCTGAAGGCATATACGGAGGGCATGGGCGAGAGGGCCGCCGCCATTGCCGCAGCCGCCGCGATGGTCAGCGAGGAGAGCGGCATCGTGATCGGTGTCGCCCCGGCCTTCACCGATCTTGCGGCGGTCGCGTCCGGGTTCAGCATCCCCGTCTATGCCCAGCATATCGACGGCGTCTCTCCCGGGGCTTATACCGGCCATGTAACCGCCGCACAGGTGAAGGCGGTCGGGGCGACGGGTACGCTCATCAACCACTCGGAGAGGCGTCTCACGCTCGCCGATATCGATGCCAGCCTCTCTGCAGCACGGGGCGCAGGGCTCAAGACCGTGATCTGCACGAACAATGAGACGACGACCGCTGCAGCAGCGGCCCTTGCCCCGGATTATGTCGCCATCGAGCCGCCCGAACTGATCGGGACGGGGGTCTCTGTCTCCAGGGCCGACCCGGGCATCATCGAGCGTTCGGTGGCGGCGGTGCGGGCGGTCAACCCGCAGGTGAAGGTGCTCACCGGCGCCGGGATCAGCACGGGCGAGTGCGTGAAGATTGCACTGGAACTCGGGACCGACGGTGTCCTTCTCGCCTCCTCGGTCGTGAAGGCAAAGGACCCTGCCGCCGTCCTCAGAAACCTTGTCTCCCTGATCTAACCAATAAGAGTGATCAGGTCGTGCTTTGTGATCACGCCCTGAACCTTTCCCCCGCCAAGGACAAGGACGGCATGGTGCTGCTGGAGCAGGTGGACCACCGTCTCGACATCGGCGTCCGGGGGGACTGTCGGGAAACTGGACTCCATAAAGTCCTTCACTTTTCGTGTATGCGCCCGAGCGATCCCGATCTGCTCGATGGTATTGACGATCGCCGACTCCGAGACGCACCCGATGGGAAAGCCGTTCTCGATCACCGGCAGCTGGGAGACGTCTTCCTCCTCCATGATCGCGACGGCGGTCGTGATCGCGTCGTCAGGGGTGACGGCATGGACAGGGGCGTGCATCACCGTTCCCGCAGTGATCGAGGGGTTTTCTGCCACTTTCAGCACCTGGACGATCTTCCTGAGTGTGCTCACCCTCGGGTCGACGGTGCCCGACTCGATCCTGGCCACCATGGACTGGGATATACCGGCTTTTCGTGCGACATCGGCCTGGCGGAGGCCGAGCATGATCCTCTTGGCCCTCAGTTCCGCGGGGGTGGGAATATACATGGTATTACTCATAGTGATTTCAACCAATAAAAATATGCATTGCTTGACCCGCCCAATTCAGGATGGTCGACAGTGCTGGATGCTCTCTCCTCGCGGCTGGAGGGACGATAAAATGCTCAGGAGAATTCCTATTCTGGTGTGTCTGTGCCGGGGGACTACAGTGAAGGTCTTCGACCTTCTTGACCTCACTTCATTCGGACAGCGAAGACTTCGTCTTCTCGACTCCCTCCGATCGCATCTCCCGACTTCCACCTCGAATCGGAGGTGCATGACTGTCTCCGTTCTCAGGGTCTCTGTCTTTCTTCCCCGGTCCTATCCCAGGGGGTCCGGGGGTGAACCCCCGGTCCAGATTCTGGGAAGGCGGTGGATCGACAATCCCTTCCAGAGACTACCCGCAAAAATCGTTCAGAAGGAGACTGCCATCCTCCACAAGCACTCAAGACAAAAAAATTCTCCAGAGCAAAAAAGGGACGTTACGGGTGTCTTCTCCACACCTGAAGCCCGAGGGCGAGGACCGCAAGAACGGCACCGAACCCGGGGAGAGGGGAGGCGGGCAGTTCGCTCTTTGCATAGATTGTCGTTTTGAAGACGTCGGACCCGGTGAGATGCCATTCGGCTGTTTTCTCATTGACCGTGTTGGCATTGGAGTCGACGATCTTCCCGGGCATCTCCAGGTAATAGTGGATGGAGCAACTGCCAAGCATCGCATCGGTGATCTTGTCTGACTCGCCCATCCCCTCGGCGCCTGCAAATCTCCTGTCCGTGTAGATCAGGAACCCGCTGTCTTTTGCAAGTGTCCAGTTGGTCCCGTCAGGTACGACCTTTTCGGTGCCCGCGATCTTCATGGTCACCGAATCGCCGTCCCAGACTTCGTCATAGGACATGGCCCCGTCATCCGATCTCGCCAGGACATAGTCCCTGACGCCCGCGTATCCCTCGTCTCTGGCATTCTGTTTCAGGATATTATAGACAAACGAGGTTGTCGTGAGTTCGACGCGATAGTCGCTGACCGATCCGTCGGGGTTTGCCGTCGCGTGGACATTCATCGTGAAGCAACCCGAGACCATGACAAGGCCCAGCAATGCAAATATGACCAGAATACAGGTTATTTTCTTTGATAGTGTCATAATAATCGCCAGATATTAAAATACATGTGCAAATAAAAAATTTTTGATTTTGTTTTCTGGCCATGGAGAGTCCGGGTGCAAAAATATCCTGGCGATCGGATTTCATCGATCGCCCCTGCTGGAGGCATGAGGATACAAAATGGTGGAGTCGGAGGAGTAAGCCCCCTTATGTTCTGTGCGGCATTCAGCTCCGCGCCAAACCCGGGCAGGCCCAGGCGCCTGTATGCCCTGTTCTGGCTTGCACCCGCAGGGATTCACCGTTTCATCGGTTCCCGCCGCTACGTTCAACGGGTTAACTCGCACCCTATGGTGCTTCTCGCCCGAAGGCTCGGCCGTTTCATAACTGACGGCGGGGCGTGTCGTTTCTGTGTCATTGCCATGACTCTCGCCATCCGTACTTGTGTACGGCTGCGTGCCTGGTCGGTGGGGGGACTTTCCTCAGCGGCCCGAAGGCCACCGTCGGCCGCACTCTCCCTCTCCTCTTAATAATATGGGGGCCCCTGAATATATTACTAATGTTTGCGCTGACCAGTGAAGAGGGCGGGACCGCGGTGCGCCTCGCACGCGACGCCCTCGAAAAGAGCCTTCAGGGTGAGGAGTTCACCCTGCCGCCACTGCCCCGGATATTCTCTGAGAAAAGGGGCGTATTCGTTACTCTTACCCGGGACAGCTCCTTACGCGGGTGCATCGGCCTTCCGTACCCGGTCATGCCCCTGGCTGAGGGGATCGTCCACGCGGCAATCTCCGCCGCCCTCGAAGACCCGCGCTTTCCGCCAGTACAGGCTACCGAACTCCCGCAGGTCAGGGTCGAGGTCACCGTTCTCACAGCCCCCGAACCCCTCGCCTGCCTGCCCGAGGAGCGGGCCGGCCATGTGGAGGTCGGGCGGCACGGACTGATCCTTGCCGACCATGACAGGAGCGGGCTCCTCCTGCCGCAGGTCGCGACCGAATACGGCTGGGACGCGGAGGAGTTCCTCGACCACACCTGCATCAAGGCAGGTATGCCTGCCGGGTGCTGGAAGAGGGCCGACGTTGAGGCCGCCACCTTCGAAGGGCAGGTCTTCCATGAGGAGGGAGCGTAAATGGGAATATCCTTTGAGATCCTCCAGAAGGACATCGCCGCCCGCGCCGGCAGGCTGAAAGTGGGGGAGAAGACCATCAGGACACCGGCCCTCCTCCCTGTCGTCAACCCGCACCTCCCCCTCGTCACGCCGCGGGAGATGCAGGAGATGGGCGTCGAGGCGATCATCACCAATGCCTACATCTTCTCGAAGAGCGCCGAGTACCGGGAGAGAGCCCTCTCCGAGGGCCTGCACAAGGTTCTCGACTTCGACGGTGTCATCATGACCGACTCTGGCTCATTCCAGTTGATGGTCTACGGCGGCGTCGAGATCACAAACCTGGAGACGGTCAGTTTCCAGAAGGCGATCGGGTCTGACATCATCGTGCCCCTCGACATCCCGACGACGCCCGAAGCCGACCGCGAGCGTGCGGAGAAGGAGCTCGCCATCACCCTCGACCGGATCCGCGAGGCCAGGGAGCACCTCGGCCCTGACGCCCAGATGGCCGGACCTGTCCAGGGCGCCCTCTTCCCCGACCTGCGGGAGAGGTCGGCCAGGGCCGTTCAGGAGATCGGTTTCGACTTCTGCCCTATTGGCGCCGTCGTCCCCCTGATGGAAAACTACCGGTACAAGGACCTTGTCGACGTCGTCCTCGGTGCGAAGAAGGGCCTCTCGCCCTCGACCTGCGTCCACCTCTTCGGCGCCGGCCACCCCTCCATGCTCGCCCTGGGTGCGGCGATGGGCTGCGACATCTTCGACTCCGCGGCCTACGCCCTCTTTGCGAAGGACGGCCGGTACCTCACCACCTACGGGAGCCTGAAGATCGACGAACTCTCAGAACTCCCCTGCCCCTGTCAGGTCTGCCGGAGCCACACGGCCGAGGAACTGAAGAAGAGCCCCGACAGAGTGCGTCTCCTCGCCCTCCACAACCTCTATGTCACCCTCGCCGAGATCGCACGGATCAGGCAGGCGATCACAGACGGCACCCTCTGGGAACTCCTGGACCTCCGGTGCCGGAGCCACCCGCGCCTCCTCGAAGGCTACCGCGAGTTCCTGCGCCAGGCACAGGACCTGGAAGAGCAGGACAATGTCTCGAAGAGACGGTTCTTCTACCAGGGCTCGGAGAGTTGCATGCGAACCGAGGTCGTGCGCTACCACGCGATGGTCGAACGCTTCACCCTCGGCCCCCGCGTCCTCGTCGCCATGGCCGGTAAGGCGCCCGGCGACTACGACGACATCCTCTTCTTCAAACCGCCCTTCGGGCCGTACCCTGAGGGCCTCTCCGAGACCTTCCCGATCGGGCAGTCCGAGATCCCGTCCTGGGACGAGGATATGATGCGGGCCGGGTGCCGCGGCATCGCGCGCCTCATCGAGACCCACCCGGAGAGCACGGTATTCGTTCTCTGTCCGGTCGAATGGGCTGCGTTCGTGCGGGGCGAACTCCCCGGCGTGGAGGTGTTGAATGCCGACACAGTTTGAGGTGAGGGGACGGGACGGCCTTGGCCGTTCCGGTCTCTTCTCGGCAAACGACACGACGTACCAGACGCCCCTCCCCCTCGACATGGAGGAGATCTACCCCGAACTCGCCGCTCTCCACCACGCGAACGTCCCCCTCTCTGCAGACCCGGAGTTTGCGCGGGAGTATCTCGTCCAGCCCGGCGGCGAGGCTGTCATCGTCCACCCCGCACTCGGCGGCGGCGAGTCGGGACAGTGCGCGGTCGTCGCCAACTGGCACACCGCCCTTGCCAACCCGCGGAACATGGTCGGCCACCTGGCCGCCCTCAGGGAGAAGGTCCCGCCAGACGCGGCATGGTATGCCCCGGCCGCGGCCCTGCCGTCGAATGCGTGCTTCCTTGTCTACCTGGGCTTCGACCTCTTCGACTTCACTGCCGTCGACCTTATGACCGCCCGCGGCCTCTTCTGCGCACCCGAAGGGGAGTTCCCGTTCGCGGAGATCGAGGAAGGCTCATGCTCCTGCGCCGGGTGCGCGAAAGGGAACCTCGGCCTCCACAACCGTCTCGCCCTCCGTGCCGAGTGCGCCACGGTGCGGCGGTTCATCGCCGGCGGGCAACTCAGGGAACTGATGGAGCAGCGCTGCCGGATGGACCCGAACCAGGTCACCACCCTGCGTCTCCTCGACCAGGAGTATCATATCACCGAGGAGGCGGCGCCGGCGGCGCGTGCCGTCAGGCTGCGCGCGAACTCGGCCGAGTCCATGTACAGGCCCGAGGTGAAGCGTTTTGCCGAGCGGGTGATCGGGCGCTATGTCCCGCCGAGGAACGACGTCGCCGTCCTCCTCCCCTGTGCGGTGCGCAAACCCTACTCCTCGTCGCAGAGCCACCAGCGCTATATCGCCGCCATCGCCGGCCGGGCCCATGAGGTGATCATCACCTCGCCCCTGGGCGTCGTGCCGCGCGAGGTCGAGGCCGTCTACCCGGCAGGCCACTATGACGTCCCGGTGACCGGGTACTGGGACCACGAGGAGTGCGCGTTCCTCTCCGACATCCTTACCCGCTACCTGCAGGCGCACCCCTACGGGAGGGTGATCGCCCACCTCGAAGGAGGGGCGCTGAAGGTTGCGGAGCTGGCGGCCGCGGTCTGCGGCATCGAACTCGAGTGCACCTGCACCGGCCACCCGACATCCCCGGCGTCTCTGCGCGCCCTCGACGAAGCCCTTGCCGGCGAAAGGAAGATGAGGACCACGCCGGTCGCCGGCGTCCTCTCCTGGCAGTTCGGGGAAAAGGTCGAGACAAAAGGAATGCAGGTCAAGGGGAAACCCCGGCGACAGGCGGTCTTCAAGGGGAAGACCCTTCTCTACAACATCGATCCGGGGACAGGCCTGTACAAGCCCACCTTCGAGGGCTGGGAGTATCTCAACAATTACCGGGTCCAGATCGACGACTTCGTGCCGCACGGGGACGTGCTGGCGCCGGGCGTGACCGGTGCCGACCCGTCGATCAGGCCGGGCGACGAGGTGCTCGTCGCCGGCCCCTCGGCCCTGGCGACAGGACGGGCGATGATGAGTGCAGGAGAAATGGTCAGGTCCCGCCGCGGCATAGCGGTGAAAGTGCGTAAGGTAAAGTGCACGGAGCGCCAAACTGATAGCACAAGAGCAATTTGAAATTGGAGTGGTAGAGTTTGTATCTGGTTGAGGAGGCAACGCAGCTCGCAGATAAAGTGTTTCAGATGTGGATCCACGCGCCCCAGGTGGCGCGGCATGCCCGGGCCGGGCAGTTCCTGATCCTCAGGATCGACGAAACCGGTGAGAGGATCCCCATCACCATCTCGGCAGTGAAGGGGGACTCGGTACGGGTCATCTTTATGACCATCGGCAAAACCACCGAGCACCTCTCCACTCTGAAGAAGGGCGACGCCCTCAGGGACGTCGTCGGGCCGCTCGGCACGCCGAGCGATATCAAAAAATACGGCACTGTCGTCGTCATCGGCGGCGGCGTGGGTGTTGCGAGCACCCCGATCATCGCCCGTGAGGCGAAGGAAGCCGG
>NZ_JAQVNX010000014.1 GCF_028702905.1 Methanofollis sp. | reverse complement strand
CTTCTTGAACAGTTGTGAGCGGGATGCCGCCCACGCACTGATCGGCAGCGGCACCGACCGGCACCACGAGCAGGATGAGGAGAAGACACACAGTTTTCTCTACAGATATCATCACATCCACTCTCCCACACTGTTCGCAGGCGCAGCAAGCGCAGTCATGCACAGCAGTGCAGCGATACAAAGAACCAGAAATAATCGTGACATACTTCGTTCAACTCCGTCTTGCATTCCAAATTCACCTGTGTTCCCCATCGCCGGACAGACGGTTATGGAGTCAATTATTAGTGTTCTACTCTTCATTTGATATGATATATATTCACATCATTCACATTTGATCGTAACATTGTTATTCTAATTGTTATTTTTGGCACCTTCACTAGCAATTTTAATAACTACGATGAGAGAGTTCTGCGACTGAAATGGGAATGAAAATGGCCGGATAAGGATCTGATCCGGCCTCGCTTTCCCCGAAAAAATATAGGTTGAGCGCCTCTTCACGAAGAGATACCTGCCTGCGATAGCCACAGCAACGACAATGACCCGGGCGATCGAGGTCAGCGTGACACCGCCGGACTCTGTTGCGAGGGCAGTTGTCGTTGCGGCGGTGGTGGCGGCGTTCACCGTTGCAGGTGTCGTTACAATCTTGACCGGTTTTCGGCCACCGCTTCGGGGAAAATGCCGTAGGTGCTGACGCACACTCGACATGCTGTCCTGCAACCGGAAGGGGAGGCCGTCCAGTGGCCGGTTCCCCGCGCCGGTCAAAAATGAGGTTGGTGGTCAGACCTTCCGTTCGACGACCGGTTTCACGTAGTCGGTGTCAACATGAGACAGACGATCCATCTCAGCCTGTTCATCATAATACGACGCACTCTTCTGCACCGCAAGCACCGTCACGTCGCCGTTGACGATGTAATTGCCGATGTTCGAGGTCACCTCGCCGGAGAGCGTGGTGTCGCTACCGCTGGAGGTGTTCGAGAGTTCCTGGTACGACCCGGCGCTCTTTGTCCATGTAAACGAACCCTTTCAGGGTGCCGCTTTCGTTGGTCAAAAGGGTATAGCCGTCATAGGAATAATTCGTCGGCCATGCCGCCACCGGCGCCGCCATCAGGAGCACCGCCAGCATGCACATTCTGCCAGATTTCATTTTTACCTCACATACTTCATTTCAATGCGTGGGGGGCAGGGGGCCGCACCGGCACCGGACCTCAACCGAGCAACACATAAAATAATATTATTCGTATCAGATCAGATTATTATTATTATATTTGGTATTACAATTAGTGAAAAAATTGAGATAAACGGCACGGAATGCGGAGCATACGAAACGTACGGGATGACCGAACCGCCTCCGCAAAAAAAGGGGTAAATGGATCAAAAATTCACTGTTTTGAAAGGTCCACACGGCATTCGGTATTCGTATACGGCTCCACCACCACGTCCTCAACCGTCTTCGACCCGTCCTTGCTCACCACCTTCACGTCGTACGACCCGATCGGGATGTAATAGAACGAAAACGGCGTCTTCTCCCCGGTATCCTTGCCAAACAGGTA
Source organism: Methanofollis sp. (assembly GCF_028702905.1). Lineage (NCBI taxonomy): Archaea > Methanobacteriati > Methanobacteriota > Methanomicrobia > Methanomicrobiales > Methanomicrobiaceae > Methanofollis > Methanofollis sp. The sequence continues at coordinate 33,728 of NZ_JAQVNX010000014.1, read as the reverse complement.
GATCTTCGCACCTGGCGACGTGCTGTCAACTGTCAACGACCCGTACGCATAGGGGACCATCCTCAGGTCGACGTTCGCACTCGGCCCAGACGTTGCCGCACCCACCAGCATGACAGTCCGCTCTGCCGGGGCATATCCTGGTTTCGAGACCGAGATCAGGTGCCGCCCCGGGGAAAGATTTTCGATGCAATAGGGCGTGGCAACACCCGTCGCAAACCCGTCGACAAAAATATCGGCTCCCACAGGTTTCGAGGCGACCATGACCGAACACGGCGTCGGCACATCCTTCCTGATCGTCAGGGTCCCGTTTGATGCCATGAAATCCGAGACTTTTTCCGAGATATAACTCCCGTTCACGCACACCGTGACATACCTGTTGATCCCGCCGCCGACCTCGACCTTCTTCGGGAGTTTATACCCGAGATATCTGCCTTTCACCGAGAACGGGCATCCTGAGAGACCATTCGAATCCACGGAGATCGAACACGCGATCCCCTCCGGACCGGTGGTGAACGTCACCGAGGAGACGGCATTTTTATGCACCCATACACTTTCTTTTTCAGATGCAAACTCCACCTTGCCCAGTTTCACTTTAATCGTGTGCAGGCCCTCCTTCAACCCGTACGCCAGCCACGGCGTCTTTCTTCCCGTCTTCTTGCCGTCCACATAGATCTCGGCCCCCTCAGGGAAGGAGTCAACATACACCCCGCCGTACCGGTTCGCGTCCCACGCACGTAACGAATCGAGATCGAACTGCTGGCCCCCAATCGTCTCGAAATCGAGGGCAAGTTCGTCGTCATGTGCAAGATGGATCGTCTTTTCCACGGGATCGGCACCTTCCAGCCTCATCCTCACCACATGATCTCCCCCGGCGGCCGTGATCGTCACCGGCGTCGTCTTCCCGAGATACTCCCCGTCGAGATCGACCAGGGCCCCCGGCGGGTTCGAAAGAAGCGAGACCGCAAACGTCATCGAGGATATATCGACCGGCGTTTCGGTCGCGGCAGGGGCAATCGTCTCGACTACCGTCGGCACAGTTTCGTTCCTCTCCACCGACACGACCTTCTCTTCGGCATGGACGCCGAAGATGCCAAGAATAGCCGTGACGACGCCCCCGAAGAAATCGGACACCTGATCCGCGAAAGTCTTTTCAGGCTGTTCCTTGCCGCCGGGCACCAGGGTATAGACGCCGCCCCGCGTAATCCTGGCAGAAAGATCGCTCTCCTCGGACGTCGTCTCGACGGTGTGCCCATCAGGCCCGAGGAGACCGAAGGTGCCGGAGAGGTTGAGGCGGCCCGTATGGACGACCAGCAGAAGGGAAATGTCAGTCTGCAGATCCGCATCCCCGATCGTACAGGACCAGTTATCGCCGACCCACGACGATTTCAGCGTCAGCACCGTGACGCGTTTCCCCGCATCATCGGTGATCACCGTTCCCTCGGGAATAAAAACTTCGAAAGTGCCGTCATCGGAGAGGAGACGCGTCGCACCCAGACGTCCTCCCGACTCGTTGAGCGCGACCCGCGTGTTGCTCCCGGCGGACGGCCTCTTCACTGTGGCCGTCTCGGTCTCGCTCACCGTGGTCTCGTTGCCGGCCACGGCACCTCCCTTTCTGACGACCAGGACGGCACCCCTGTTCTCCATATAGTCGCCCTTCGTCGTGGTGATGTAACTCTGGATCCCGGCCAGGTTTCCCGACGTCACAAGATAGGGCCTGACATCCAGTTCTGCGACGCTGATCGCCGACGAACCGCCGGTGAGGAGATTGAACCACTCGCCGTCGTTGAATGTGATCCTGTGCTCGTCGTTATCCTCTCCCGACGCTGCCGTCGATATGAGAATCAGCCGGGCAGTCCCGATCCCGGAGAGAACGACCGTGCCGTTGAACGGTGCCGTCGTGATGCAGTCGTCGTTCGTCGTCCCGAAGTCGGGGTTCGCATAGAGGGTATCGGAACCTTCATCGATCCAGTAGGTAATCTCGGGGAGGGCCGGATCCTCGGTGACGACAAGGACGCCGACACCGTAGGTCGCGAAGACGTCGTCCTTCCGCCCGTCGTTCGTGACCGTCACCGTATGCGTACCCGCCACGCCGCCCTTCATGCAGGTCACATTATAGGCGAAGGTTTCCAGGAGATAATCATAGACCCCCTCGTTTTTCCTGTCGCCGTACACCCTGTCTGCCGGGAAAACAATACCGTCGACCTTCAGGGTGATCCTCTGCTCCGTTCCTTTCTTGAGCGTCTCGTCATGCCCCCACGTCGTATAGATGTACAGTCTGGCCAGCCCGACCGTATCATTCGAGGGAATATCGATGGAAAACTCCCTGCTCTCTCCGGCATGGATAAGGCCGGTATAACTGCTGAACTCATAATACGAGACATTCCCATGGAGCGTCCCGGTCTGGTACGTCTTCAGCGGCATCCCGGTATAGCCGTAGTCGGGTATGGAGCCATCCGAATCGCCCCCGGACGACCCGAACACCAGGTCCACGACAGCTGTCTCGTCCTCCAGGACAGGCACGGTCTTATATGAACATTGACCGTTCAGACGTGCCTCTACCGTATATTCCCCGATGATGAGACCGTCCAGGGTCGCCGGCGTCTGAACCGACATATTCTGATTATTATATCCCCCGCCGTCGAGGTACACCCACGCCCCCGACGGCTCGGACGTCACCTCGATGCTCCCGGTGATCGGCTGGAGATCAAAGTGGACCGTAGTATTCGCACCCTTCTTCACCTCGACGGAGCGGTCGTCGGGGATGCGGTACCGGTCCAGTTCGACCCTGACCATGTGGTCTCCCGCGGCGATGCCGTTGATCGTCGCATTCGTGACCCGCGAGGTCTGTTCGTCGTCAAGGACGATCGTCGCACCGGCAGGGGACGAGGTCACCGCGAGGCCCCCGACATCCTTCTCAGGATACTTCACCGTGAGAACGGCCAGCGGGATCTTGAAGAACGCACCCAGATATCCCCCACCGCTCCCGGAGACGCTCAGGTCGCGGGTGTAGGTGAGTTCGCTGCTCTTCTCCGGCGAGATCTCGGCGGTGACGTCCCAGGTCTGGTATCCGGAATAGGCCCCCTGGGATGGATCTGCATCGAGATCCTCGTCATTGAAAGAAAACTCTCCGACCTGACTCGCCATGTGGACGATCGAAAGATCCGCCGCATACTCCCGTTCGTCGTCTTCGGGGAGAACAGCGGTGTCAAAAGTCGTCTCGCCCTCGTACGTCTCGCCGAGGTACTCCTCGACATAGTACGAATGGACATCGTGGCCCTGGTTCACCCAGTAATACACTTCGTCACCGTCACCATCATCGTAGGCGACGACCAGGGTGACGATCTTGATCCTGCCGTCGAAAGTACCCTTGAACCCTTCGGGCTGTTCGGTCTTCACATGGGCCGTCACCGTTCCTTTCCTGATGGCGTCGGTGACGTCGTACCACATCAGGTAGTCGCTCGTCACACGGTTGCAGTGATCGTTCACCGCGACCGGCCCTGTTCCCTCATCGATCGGGAAGGAGTACGGCACCCGCAGGTCTTCGACGCCCAGCGTCCGCATGCCGCTGCCGCCGTCGAACTGGACGGTCGCCCGGTGTTCGTAGTTGTTCTGCATATGGCCGCAGTAGACGGAGGTATAGAGGCGGGCCCATTTGACCGTCGTGTACTCCGGGAGGGTGAACGTCTCCGAGACGTCACGCTCGTTCGCCTTGCCGACGAAGGAGCGTACATAGACCCCCCCGGACACGACGCCGTCTTCGACGGTCGTGAGCGGGATCCCGCCCACGTACTGGTCTGCGGCCGCACAGACGGGCAACAGGAGCAGGAGGAGGAGAAGACACGCCGCTCTTTCCATAGGGGCCATCTTTACACCCCCGTCCTGATCGCCGCCACGGGATCGAGTTTTGCCGCCTTCAACGCCGGATAGAAACCCGAGATCTGGGAGAGGGCGATGGCGATGACGATGCCGAGCAGGAGAATCCCGGGCGTGACCATGGTGATATCGGTATCGGCAAACGTGGCAAAGGTGTCGCCGAGTTGCGCGATGATGAACGGTTTCCCGACGAGATTGATCGCACCCGCAAAAGCGATGCCGAGCAGGTCCCCGAGCACCCCGCCGATCAGGCCGATAAACAGGCACTCATAGAGGATGAGCCTGACCACGTCGCCCGACGACGCACCGACGGCCATCGTGATCCCGATCTCCCGGGTCCGTTCGAAGACCGACGTGATCATCGTGTTCATGATCATCAGCGCCCCCACGATCAGGGCCACGCCCGCAAAGAACGCAAGGAGCAGGACGACCACGTCCATAAGTTTGTTCACCGACTCGATCTGCTCGAACGCTCCGGTGGCGGTGAGCCCGAGACCCTTGATCCCGTCCACGACGGAGAAGACCGTATCAGGACTATCAACCCTGACAAGGACGCCGTCGAACGACGCCGCATCGCCGCGGAGTTCCTGCGCGACACCGCGGTCGATGAGCATCACCTGGTCGAACTGGTCGTCCCGCTCCTGCAGGACGCCGACAAGGGTGAAGTCCACCTCGGTGTCGACGGGCATGCCGCTCTCGTCGTACTCGCGGACCAGGATCGGGATCGTGTCGCCCAGGCGTATCCCTTCGTACCGCTGGAGGGACTCGGCAAGGTCGTGACCGAGGACAGCCTGCCGCGTCCCGGCCTCGAAAGGTACTCCTTTAAGGTACTTCGGCTGGATCACCCCGCCGATACCGCCCGGGTCCACGCCCACGACCCCGAGATAGGTCTGTCGTTTTGTCGCATAGGCGCCCCTGACAATCGCCGAAGACGCCCCTATATGCGATAGACTCGAAATTTCGTCGATCTTCGCCGGGGTGATCAACTGGAGCGTCCCCCCCCGCATATCGGCCGTCGCCTCGATGAGGGTCAGGTCTGTCTGGTCCTTGATCGCCTCCACCGCCTGGTAGCGGATCCCTTCCCCGAGGGAGACTGTCCCCACCACTGCCGCGACACCGATCGCGATGCCGAGGGCGGTCAGCAGCACGCGCATCCGTTTCCGCGACACCTGCCGTGCCGAAATCTTCAGGTACTCAAGAAATTTCTCCATTTTCATGATGAAATCACCCTCCCGTCGAGGAGTTCTATGGAACGGTCGGCCCGCTTTCCGAGTTCCCGTTCATGGGTGACGATCAGGAAGGTCGTCTCCCTCTCCCTGTTCACCGTGCGCATCAACTCGAAGATCCCGTCGCTCGTCTTCGAGTCCAGGTTCCCGGTCGGCTCGTCGGCAAGGACGATCGACGGGTTCCCGACAAGGGCGCGGGCGATCGCCACCCGCTGCTGCTCGCCCCCGCTCATCTCGCGCGGGTAGTGGCTCGTCCGGTTGCCAAGGCCCACCAGGTCGAGGAGTTTCAGGGCACTTTCCTCCCTGACAGACCGTGTCTGGTAGTTGAAGAGCAGGGGATACTCCACGTTCTCCTGCGCCGTCATCGTGGGGATGAGGTTGTAGTTCTGAAAGACGAAACCGAGCGCCTCGCGTCTCAGGGCGACGAGCGCCTGCCCGTCCTCGAAGTTGATGCGCTTCCCGTTGACGACGACGTCCCCGGCCGTCGGACTGTCGAGTCCGCCGAGGATGTTCATGAGGGTGCTCTTGCCGCTCCCGCTCCGCCCGAGAAGGGTGACGAACTCCCCCTTTTCGAGGGCGATATTCACGTCGCGGAGTGCGACCACCTGGTCGGTGTAGGCCTTGGTCAGGCCGTGGGTTTCCATAACAATATTCATCTGATCACCTCCGTTCCAGCCTGAGAACGGCATTTGTCAGGACAAGATAGTCTTTCTCGTCCTGCACGGCAGCAAAATTGTTTTCAGACCGCAGGTACGGGAGGACGTCCCGCCGGTCGATCCCGACCTGCTTCGTTTCGTCGGAGTCGAAGACGTTCACCCATTCCTTCCCATTCGATCCCGGGAAGACGGCGGAAATGATCGCTTCGAAGAAGGACGGCATGCTGGACTCGCCCTCGCGGTTCACGAAGAGGCGGTTGATCACCGGGATATTCTCCCGCGTGTACCCACCGGAAGGGGCGACGAGCAGGAGTTCGGCCGACGAGAGGGAGGACCGGTCGATCGTCCCTTCGAAGTCGATCCGGCCTGTCGCCATCGCGGGCGTGATCCCATAGTTGCTGTACAGGAGGTCGGCCCCCTCCTTGACCCAGACGATCGCTTCAGGCGACGAGGGGTTCTCGTAGACCGCGAGCACCCCGATCCCCTGGACGACGAAGGTCCGGTTGTCGTCGGCCGTGTTTTCCAGGACGACGGAAAAAGTGTTCTTCCCGGGTTCGACGCCACCGGTCTCGAAGATGTCCATGCCGGAGAAGAAGTCGTTGCTGCTCACGAAACCCTTGGAGTCTGCATATCTCCCGGTCCTGTTCACCTGCTCGCCCGTATCCGTGCGGGTGACCGAGATCGCAGGGTAGATCGCCTTCTGGTCGATCTTGCTCCAGGACCAGTAGACATAGAGGCGCTGGTACCTGACCGTCGCGTTGAGAGGGAGTTCGAAGTCATATGCGACGGCATATCTGCCCCCGGGCTTGACGGCGCCGCTATATGTGCCGTTCCCCGCAGTAAAGATATAATCGCCCCTGAACTCGTCGTGGAGCGCCGTGTCGAGGGGGTGGTCCCCGGCATAGGTGGCCGACGCGGGGGCGAGGAGAGAGAGGAGCACGACCAGGGCGACGAGCGCCGCGATCTTACGGGAAGACATAGTCGCCCTCCGCGGCATTGTTCCCCGGGTTCGCATCCCTGACCGCACCGCTCTCGTCCGCGACGATCCTGAGCCGGTGCTTACCGGGCGTCGTATAGAGCGGGACATCGATCGTGACCGTCTCCCCGGCCTTCACGCCGTCGTCGATGTGTTTCACTGCTGCTCTCGCACCGTCAAGATAGATGGTGAGGTCGAAGGAGGGCGCGTCGCTCCCGCCGCTGTTCGTGATCGTGACCGGCACGGTATAGTCCGCATACCCGGCGGCGGCCGCCGGCGGCGCGATCAGCGGGCATGAAGAGACAATGACCGCCCCCGCAATGAGGACGGCGGCACACTTACCACCGGGCGGGCGCCGCACCAGGAACGCGGCGATAAACAACCCCGCACACGCGGCAAAGAGGGGAAGAGGCGACTGCTGGCTTCCGGTCGTCCCGGCCCCCGCGCTCACCGGCGCCCCGATGCGCACCGAAAGGTCGGGGATCGTTCCGACCCTGACCTGGACCGAGGCTTCGGCACTCTCTCCGGCCCGCACGGAGATCGTGCGCCGGCCTTCGGCAAGGGTCATGTTCGCCCGGACCTCCTGGACGCCCGACGCGGCCGGGTCGGCGGCAACGGTCTGCACAACTTTTCCGTCGACCGAGAAGGTCACCGGGATCTTTCCGGCGGGCTTCGACCCGTAGTTCCTCACGGTCGCAAGCACCGTGGCCTCCTCGCCGGCATAGGCCCCTTTCACCCGCGGCGTGTCGACCGTAATGTCGGAACCGCTCTGTGTGCCGGACACTCTGGCGGTGAGAATGGCAATGCTGGGGTGGATATAATCCTCGCCTTCGGGCTTCGTTCCTGTCGTGGTGATGACGCCGTCGCCGTCCAGGTCCCGCCCACGCTCGAAGAGAATGGTGTTATTCTCTTTGAGAAGAGCGCCGACAGGGAAGGTCTCGAAATCGACGTACCGGGTATCGGTCCCGGCCCCGCCCATGGCATTACCGCATCGTTCGTCACCGATATCCAGGGCGCCGTCGGGATAATTCGACATATCGGCCGGAGGGACGCCGAGGTCCTGCCCGTTGAAGACGACATAGTCGGGCTGTCCCTTCGTCGAGGCCAGAAGGAGAATGGAGAGATTTGCACCGGTCAGAACCGCCGGGTCGGCCCGGTCGAAGGAGACCTCGCAACTGTCGTGCCTGGTGGGGTTGGTGCCGGCCCAGCCCTCGCCATGGAGGTTCTCGTTTCCTTCGGCGATCCAGTACTTCGTGACAGGCCCAAATTTATCTTCCACAACGGCGACGACGAAGATGCCATAGACCCGGCCGTCGATCTTGCTCTCGGCCTGGCCCCTGCTGGTCGCAAGAGAGATCGTGTTCTTTCCGCCGTGAAGCGCGGTCGTACAGTCGTGCGCGATCCAGTAGACGCCATAGCCGGTCACATAGGTCTCGTCATGGCGATCGTCTATCCCGAAGAGATTCCTCCTGACCGGGACGCCGTTATTGACGGTAAGTTCTTCCCATCCGGTATACCGTTCTGTCCCTCCCCAGACGCCGGTGTAGACGCGGGCCCATACGGGCCTTGAAGGGAGGGAAAAGGACAACTCCTGGGGAGGGGCCACGAGTCCGTAGGTCCCGAAGGTGAGGACGTCGCCCTGCACCTCCCCCTGCGCGACCACGTCGAGAGGGATGCCTTCGAAATCATAGACTGCCGATACGGGAGCCGCAAGGACGATCGCCGCCAGAACGATACCGAAAAGTATGGAATGAGGGGGGATGGAGCGCATATGATATTCAGATGATGGCGCCAGTTATTAAAAATGTTCTAAATGATGTGAGATGGTATGTTACAAAATATAAATCGTAATCCGCCACCCCCGGATCATTCTGCAAGGACTTTCCGGCCTTTTTGAAGGGGCCGCTGACAGGACACGGCCTTCGGGAGCAGATAGCAGAGGCCTTATTGCAACAGACCCGGAAACAGTACATACCATGCCCCTGAATGCAATCCGCGCTCTCCTCCAGTTCTGCACCGTCCTCCCGCTCGGACGGCCCGCAGACTTCGACGCCTTCGCGCGCCACTCCTGGCTCTACCCTGTTGCCGGGTGGGTCACCGGCGGGTGCGCCGCAGGCGTCGCCTTCCTCCTCTCCGGCAACCCAGGCCTCGCCGCAGCCGCAGCGGTCGCCGCGGCGATCATCGTCTCCGGGGCAAACCACTTCGACGGCCTCCTCGACCTCGGGGACGGCCTGATGGCGCACGGCAGCCGTGAGAAGAGGATCACGGCCCTCACCGACAGGCAGATCGGCGCGGGGGGCGTCGCCTGCGGCATCCTCACGACCCTCCTCGCCGTCCAGGGCCTCTCCACCGTCGCCTCAATCCCCCTCGCCGTCCTGACAGCCGAGGTCTGCGCAAAACTTGCCATGGCCGGGATCACCGCCCTCGGCACACCCTTCCACGAGGGCATCCATGCCTATCTCCACAGCTTTGCACGGCCCTGGTTCGCGGGCCTCGCCCTGCTCCCGGTCGTTCCCCTCGTCCTCCTGGCAGGCCCGGTCCCCCTCCTGAAGGCCCTCCTCGCGACCGGGATCGTCACCGCCCTCCTCATCGCCCTTGCGTACCGCCTCTTCGGCGGCGTAAACGGCGACGTCGCCGGCGCCGCAAACGAGATCGTACGGGCGGCGGCCATTATCGCTCTCGCGATCTAGGGCGCATACACCTTTTTATTCTCCCCTCCCCGGATCTATTCACGATGATGCAGAAAACAGCAACCTACCTGCAGGGCGGGGTGATCACCCAGAGAAACCCTGATCTCTGTGTTATCAGGGTCAGGATCCCGGCAGGGGTCCTCCCGGTAGATAAAATGGCCGGCCTCGCCGAGATCGCCAGAAAATACGGGAACGGCGAGGTCCACCTCACCACCCGCCAGACCCTGGAGATCCCTCAGGTGGACCCCGACAACATCGAGGCGATCGCCCGCGACCTCGAAAAGAACGGAACGCCCCTCGGGGCAGAGCACGACGAGGTCGTCAATATCATCGCCTGCCCTGGCACGGCGCAGTGCAAGTTCTCCAATATCGAAACCTATGACCTCGCCCGGAGGATCGACGAGCGGGTCTTCGGGAAAGACATGCCAATCCGTGTGAGGATCTCGCTTTCAGGATGTCCAAACGCCTGCACAAGCCCGGTGCTCAACGAGATCGGGATCGTGGGCAGGATCCGGCCCCTTCGCATCGAAGGACTCTGCACAGGATGCGGGACCTGCGCCGAATACTGCAAGGAAAAGGCGATCCTGATCAGGAACGGGATCTCAGAGCTCATCCCGGAAAAATGTGTCCAGTGCGGGATCTGTGTTCAGTCCTGCCCCTTCGACCTCCTGAAGTCGGAGTATCGCCACTACCTCATCACCGTCGGGGGGCGGCGGGGACGGCACCCTGCGCCAGGCCGCGAACTCGTCACCGTCGAGACCGAGGAGGAGGCCCTGGCAGTGGTCGACAAGACCGTCTACTGGATCTTCAGAAAAGCATGGAGCGGAAGGCACCTCGCCGACCAGCTCGACGAGATCGGCTTTGAGGATTTCCGCAAGAAGATCCGGGAAGAGTTCAGCGGAGAAACATAGATACATAGCCGGCGCAGGCATCATCGGCACAGGCGATCGCGTCGCCGTCCCGCACCAGAGAGTTGAACATCATCGCAGCATTGAGGAGGTTCTCGTCCATCCCGATGCCGGCAGATTTTTTCAGTGTGTCATGTTGCGGGGCAGGGAGCACCCTTTTGCCCACTCTGACGCCCGTACAGTTTTTACAGTAAGCGCAGTGACTGTAGACAGAAACCTCTCCCGTAGCGCAGGTCACGGTTACCCTGCCTTTTTCAGTATCGCGGTGGAACTCCAGTGTTTTCATAGGACACTGAGTGTTTGTACAATCAGGAATTTGAGGGTGTCGATACTCCAGTATAAACCCCGCGGACCAGAGAGCAGATGGATATCGAAATGGTTTATATAGATCGATGCCCAATATATGATACTCGCTTCAATCCGACTGTGTAAACAGTCCCATATTTGAGTGGAGGATAACCAATGGCAACCGAAAAACCACACATGAACCTCGCTGTCATCGGGCACATCGACCACGGCAAGTCGACTACCGTCGGTCGCATTCTCTTCGAGACAGGAGCCGTAGCGCCTCATATCATTGAGGGATTCAGAAAGGAAGCCGAATCCAAGGGCAAGGGTACCTTTGAGTTCGCATGGGTCATGGACAGTCTCAAGGAAGAGCGTGACCGCGGTATCACGATCGATATCGCTCACAAGCGCTTCGACACGGAGAAGTACTACTTCACCGTCGTGGACTGCCCGGGTCACCGTGACTTCGTTAAGAACATGATCACCGGCGCATCCCAGGCCGATGCCGCACTTCTTGTCGTCGCCGCACCCGACGGTGTCATGGAGCAGACCAAGGAGCACGTCTTCCTTTCGAGGACCCTCGGTATCAACCAGCTCATCGTCGGCATCAACAAGATGGACGCAGTCAAGTACGATGAGAAGCGTTACAACGAAGTCAAGGAACAGCTCTCCCAGCTTCTGAAGATGGTCGGCTTCAAGCCGTCGGAAGTTCCGTTCATTCCGATCTCCTCGTACGAAGGGACCAACATCAAGCCGAAGACCAACGAGAAGACCCCGTGGTACACCGGTCCGTCGGTCATCGAAGCACTCAACGCGCTCAAGGAGCCCGAGAAACCCACGAGCCTTCCGCTCCGCCTCCCGCTTCAGGATGTCTACACGATCTCCGGCGTCGGCACCGTGCCTGTCGGCCGTATCGAGACCGGCATCATGAAGAAGGGAATGAAGGTCTCCTTCATGCCGGCAAATGTGAACGGCGAAATCAAGTCCATCGAGATGCACCACGAGGAAGAACTCGAGGCGCTTCCGGGTGACAACGTCGGCTTCAACGTCCGTGGCGTCTCCAAGAACGAGATCCGCCGTGGCGACGTCTGTGGTCCCGTCGAGGCTCCGCCGACCGTTGCCGAGGAGTTCACCGCACAGATCGTCGTTCTTCACCACCCGAGCGCGATCACCGTCGGTTACACCCCGGTCTTCCACTGCCACACCGCACAGGTCGCCTGCACCTTCACCGAACTCGTGAAGAAGCTCGACCCGCGCACCGGCCAGGTCAAGGAAGAGAACCCGACCTTCCTCAAGACCGGCGATGCAGCGATCGTCAAGATCCGCCCGACCCGCCCGATGGTCATCGAGAAGATCAAGGAGATCCCGCAGCTCGGCCGCTTCGCGGTCCGTGATATGGGATCGACGATTGCCGCCGGCATGTGCATCGACATCCAGGCAAAGCAGATGAGATAAGTCAGTCAGTGGGTGAAGTCAATGCAAAAAGCCAGAATACGCCTTTCAGGGACGGACTACGATAAGGTTGAGATGGTCTGCGACAGGATCAGGGAAATCGCTGAGAGGACAGGCGTGAATCTGGCAGGGCCGATCCCTCTGCCCACCAAGAAGCTTGTCGTCCCGATCCGGAAGAGCCCTGATGGCGAGGGAACAGCGACCTGGGATCGCTGGCAGATGCGCGTGCACAAGCGGCTCATCGACATCGACGCCGACGAGCGTGCTCTCAGGCAGCTGATGCGTATCCAGGTGCCGAAGGATATCGGCATCGAGATCGTGCTGGAGAGTTGATGCTGTGAGCGGCACCTCCGCCGCCGGATTTGCCATTCGAATCCAGAAATCTCTCTCATTTGAGAGACTATTTTTTTTTATCTTCGTGCTTGCGGCGGTCCTGCGGTTCGCATTCCTGGATCTCAAACTCTTTCACCACGACGAGGCCATCCACGCGTGGTTTTCGTACAAACTCCTGACCGAGGGCACCTATATCTACGACCCCTCGTATCACGGCCCTCTCCTCTACTACGTGACGGCCGGGATGTTCGCCCTTTTCGGCGACTCCGACCTTGTCGGCAGGCTTGTCCCGGCGTTTCTCGGCACCATGGTCGTGGCCCTGGTGTACCCCCTGTACCGCCTGGGATATCTCGACCGGATGCAGGCGCTGGTCGCGGCCCTGTTCCTTGCGATCTCGCCGAACATGGTGTATTTCTCACGGTTTCTCAGGAACGACATCTTCATTCTCTTCCTGACGTTCGTCCTTCTCCTCGCCCTGATCCTCTACTTCGAGCGGGGCCAGGTGCGGTACGCCGTCCTTGCAGGACTTGCGGCGGGCCTCGGCATCTCGTCCAAGGAGAACATGCCGATCGTGCTCGGCATCTTCGCGGCGTACATCCTGTACCTCCTCTGGACACAGAAGGTGAAACTCCGGAAGGGGTGGATACGCGACTTCGTCCTGGGCATCCTGGTCATGGGCGGGGTGATCGCCATCTTCTACTCGTCCTTCGGCGCCAACCCCGAGCGGGTGCTCACCTGGGTGCCCGACGCCGTCGGTCACTGGTGGGCGATGCACGAACAGGAAAGGCTCGGCGGCCCGTTCTTCTTCTACATCATCTTCTTCCTGCTGTACGAGCTGCCGATCTTCGCCCTTGCCATTGTGGGCACGGCCCGGTTTATTCAGAAGGGGCGAAAGAAGGCGGAGACGGCGGTCCAGAGCCTGCACGAGGTCGTCGAGACGTCCCTTGCACAGATCAACGGCCACGTGCCCGTAGCCGCCGATCCCCCCTTCGACAAGAAAGAGGAGTTCTTCAGGTTCTGTATCGTCTGGATGGTCCTCTCGCTTGTGGCCTATGCCTATATCGGCGAGAAAGTGCCCTGGCTCATCGTCCACCAGCTCCTGCCCCTCATCTTCGTCGCCACCTACGCGATGACGAAGAAGAAGGCGGTGGTTGCCGTAGTGTCGAGCATCTTCCTGGTGCTCGCCCTCTGGCATGTCGCCTATGTCCCGGCCGACGTGAACGAACCGATCGTGCAGGTCCAGAACTCCGAGGACATGCGGGAGGTGATGGCCCTGATCGACGCCTCGAACGCGACGGCGATCGCCTCCGATCGCTACTGGCCGCTGCCGTGGTACTACCGCGGCGACCGGGCGGCGAATCTGAGTTATTACGGGCGGAAGATCGATGAGAGCACTTTCAAGAACGGAAAGTTCGACGTGGTCATCGCCTCGGACCAGGAGAGTTATGATTCTCTCCCGGGTTTTGAGAAAAAGACCTACAACCTCAACTACTGGTTCTCGTGGTACGACAACAAGGACCGTCTCCTCCAGTATTACGTCCTCCGCGACGGGAAGATGGGGAACATGAAGCTCGATGTCTTTACGAGAAACGTGACATCGGCCTGAATCCTTTTTTTTTGCAGAGGGGGGATGACCCTCTCCCTCCTCGGGATCTGTGTCCGATCTTTCCCGGCCTTATCCTATGAATGGAGTGCCTGGGGACCACCATGTCTCCGGTTGCGGGGGCGGGGACGGCGGCGGATCGGTTTCACGTGCCGGAGGACGACGTCACCGAAACCCCCTCGGGATAGACGGGGAATTGTCGTCACGGTCCACTGATTCTTCGTACTCTCTCCTGATCCATCTCCCGTCCCGCGCTCTTCCATCCCTGCCCCTATCCTGATGTAGGGGTCTGGGGGGCCTTGCCCCCCGGGGCCTGATTGAGGGATGGCAGTTGTAAGAACGTTGCAGGGTCAGAATACCTGTGCCGGGGGGCTGCCGCTCGAAAATCAAAGATTTTCTCATGCTCACTTCGTTCGCACCCCTCATCCCCCCGCCATTAGGAAGTGGTTATCTCCCCCCGGAATTTCCTGTTCACTCTTCCCTGGCCCTATCCGCAGTTTGAGTGACGACCAGAGAAGGTCGAGAAAACCATGGCCGGGCGAACGAAGTGAGTTCGAGAAACCGAAACGACAGGTAGCAATCGAAAACACAGACCAGAAAGAGAAACAGGCAAAAAAGAATAGAGAGACGAGGTCTCCCTGGCCGACTGATGGTAAATATGGTTTATCCCAGTTCGTCCCACTTTCTCCGGCCCCTGAAGTGGAGCACACCGGCGACGATGAGGACGATCAGGACACCAGCACCGATATAGAGCGGGAGGTTCCCGAAGTTGAAGGAGAAACCCTCGCCGACCTCCTGGCGGACCTGCGTCCCCGTGGTGAGAGTGGAGTTCGCCTTCTGGTAGGCCTCGCTCGCCTTGATCCTGGCAGAGTTATAGTCCTTCGCGTTCATCTTCTCGTTCGCCGCAGAGAGAGACTGGGCCGCGAGGTCGCGCTGGGTCTTGAGGTTGATCACCCGCTGGTCGGTGCTCATCTTCCTCTCCACCTCGAAGTAGGTGATGATCCCGTCGATCTGGCCGATGGTAGTCTGGGTGTCCGTGATCGCCTTCTGGGCCCAGGCCTGGGAGAGTGCGGTCTCTGCAACGGCCATGGCGTCCTGCGCTGTGGTCAGGTCCTTCTGGGCCGCCGCATAGTCGGAGGTCGCCTCGGCACGGTTGATCGCGGCCTTCGCCTCTTCGTACTTCGTCTGGGCCGCCGAGGTGTCGACGCCAAGGGAGATCTTCTCGTCGATGTCGGCCTTGAGGGTGTTCAGGCGGGTCTTTGCCGTGCCGATGTTTGCCTGGACATCCTGCGGGTTCACGACCGTCCGCTTGATCACGTACTCGGTGCCATCCCGGACCCTGTAATTGGCATCGACCTGCCTGTACCTGGTGATAATCTTCTCCTGGGTGCTCGTCACCTTCGGGACAGTCCCCTCGAAGTCGACGATAAGGGCCTCGTCGCCCTTATACTCAAGGAGCCACACGCTGAGCCGGAGATTGCGGCTGGAAGAGACCGTCGGTTTGCCGCCTGTCGTGTCCTTGCCGTCGACCGAGACATAGTACGTCCACTTGATGTTGTCAAGGTCGGAGTAGAACTCCAGCAGGTCGTCTTCGTACTTGTCGGCCGTCTCCTTCGGCGTTATCTTCATGGAAACGGTCACTTTCTCGCCGGGGGTGAGATCTCCCGATGACGGACTGACCGCCGGATTTCCTGAAACCGTGTAACTTGACGCTGCAGTTGCCGCCTGGACGAGACAGGCGACAATGAGAAGCCCGATCAATACCTTTGTTATCGTCCTCATAGTCCTCACTCAAACAATGGATCGACATCGGAGTCATCGAACATCGAAGAGCGCTTCTTCGACTGGATAACATCCTCTTTCGTCTGCTTTGCAATTTCAAAGAGTTCGCGAACCCGCGGGGCCTCGCCAATGGTCGCAAGGACGACCACGGCCGCGACATAGTTGCTGGCAACCGGATAGTCGCCGCCACGGACCTCGACACCGGCGATGTTCTCCTCGACCCAGCTCTTCGCCTTCTCGACACCTTTCCGGTCCATCTCTTCCGGGTTGCCGGCGACGAGAACAAGCGCACGCTCCGCAGTCGAGTAGTCGCAGGGGAGGGTCAGACGCCCGAGCATGGCCCGGCGGACGAGGGCGATGATCTTCGCGGACTTGTCCTCGCCGGTCAGCATCTCCTCGGCCTGCTCCTTGTTCGAGAACGTATTACGCAGGCCCCCGAAGAACCCTTTCTTCTGCTTCGTCCGCTCGCTCACGACCTCGGTGACGGCATAGCCGACACTCGTGATCCCGCCGCCGCGGAGGGTGTTGATCACCTCGGACGAATCGACGACCATCTCGCCGACGCCGGCCTTGCCGACCTCGCCGGCACGGAAGAGGACGCCGAAACGCCTGACGATCTCGTCGTTCAGACGGGAGTACGCGGTCTTGACGCTCTCGCCCTCGTTCTTCCAGGCGGCATTGTCGAAGACGAAGACGTTGTCGGCCTCGTTGACAAGCGTGGAGAGACTGCGTGCCGCATTGTAGGTGTACAGCCTCCCCTCTTCCGGCGCGGGGATGAGACCGAGCGCGTAGACAGGCTCACGGTAGATCCTCTTCAGGTGCCGGGCGAGCACAGGGGAGCCACCCGACCCGGTTCCTCCGCCAAGACCGGCGACGATGACAAAGGCGTCGACGTCATGGGTGCCGCGCGTGTCGATCGCATTGATGACCGAGTCGATCTCGTCCGCGGCGATCCGTGCGCCGGTGACGTTGTCGGTGCCCACGCCGTGCCCCTTGACCACTGTCTGGCCGATGAGAATCCGATCTTTAAGTTCGATATGCTTTAGCCCCATCAGGTCGGTGCGGGCGGTGTTGACGACGATGCCCCTGAAGTTATTCGAGCCGGACACTCTGTCCTGCTCGATAAACATGTCAACGACCTTCCCGCCAGCCTGACCGAATCCTATGAAAAATACCCTCATTCAGTTACACCATCCAGTCGGCTCCATATGTATAAGGACACTATTGCTGGTATCTAGCTAATAGTAAAGTTCTCCCATGAGTTCAAAAACTTTCTTATGCGCTTTCGATGATACACAGTATTGCAGATTATGGATATTTGTATTCTCGGAGGGGGCTTATCAGGCCTTGTCGCCGCCCTCTCCCTCTCTGATATATCTGAGGTCACGATCCTTGAAAAAAGACCGGTCCTCGGCGGCTGCCTCGCTTCATATCACCGCGGGGACTCCTGGGTCGAAGAATATTACCACCACTGTTTTGCCGGGGACGAGCACCTCTTCGCCCTCCTCCGCGACCTCGGGCTCTACGAGAGTCTCGAATGGCTGAAAGGATCGACAGGCTACTACGTGGACGGAAAGATCCATCCTCTGACCTCCCCGATGGAGATCCTCCGCTATCCCCACCTCTCCTTTTTCGATAAATTCCGCCTGGGCATGCTCACTCTCAGGGCAAAGCACCTCGACCTCGGACCTCTGGACGCGGTGCCGGCGGTCGACTACATCAGGGAGCATCTGGGCGACCGGGTCTACACCTCCTTCTTCGAGCCCCTGCTGCGGAGCAAGTTCGGGGAGAGGCGGCACGAGGTCTCGGCGGCGTGGCTCATCTCCAGGATCGCGATCAGGTCTGACCGCGGCGTCGAGGGGGAGAGGCTCGGGTACCTGAAGGGCGGGTGGCACCAGGTCATCGACGGGATGGAAGAGAAGCTCCTCGACAAGGGGTGCACGATCGAGAAAGGGACGCCCGCAACCTCGATCAGACGCGAGGGGGAGAAATGGCTCGTCAATGATCGGCCCTTCGATGCCGTGCTCGCCACCATACCGCCGCAGGAGGTCGCACGCCTCAGCGGGATCGGGGAGTTCGCCCCTGTGCCGTACCAGGGGGCGGCCTGCATGACCATCGGTCTCGACCGCGACGTCTCGAAGGGTATCTACTGGCTGAACATGAAGGACCAGGCGCCGTACGGCGCCGTCGTCATGCACACGAACTTCGCGCCGCGGGAGCGTTACGGCGAGGATATCGTCTATCTGGCCTCGTATTTCAGCGACAGGCCGGCGCCCGGACTGAAAGAGACGATGCTCGCCGATTTCTGCCGCCGGTTCTCGGTGCCGGAGAGTGCAATCCACTGGAGCGAACTTGCGGTGGAGCGTTTCGCCGGCCCGGTCTATACGACGGGTTTCGCCGACCAGATCCCGGCGTACGAGGAGCACGGCCTCTACCTTGCCGGGATGTTCTCGAAGCCCAACTACCCCGAACGTTCGATGGAGGGGTCGATCATCGCCGGGCAGGAGGTCGCCCGGAAGATGACGGAGGCGCTCCGTGGCTGAGGACGGGGTCTCGGTGATCCTGCCGGTCTTCAATGACAGGCCGGCCCTTGAACGGGCTATCCCGGAGTCGGTCGCCGCACTCGCGGCGATCACCGACGCCTTCGAGGTGATCGTCGCGGAGGACGGGAGCACGGACGGGAGTGCGGAGTTCGTGCGGGCATGGCACGAGAAGGACCCGCGCGTCCGTCTCCTCCATGCCGACGAACGTCTCGGCCGGGGGAAGGCACTGAACCGCGCGATCGAGGCCGCACGCTACGAGGTCGTCTGCTACTATGACGTGGACCTGGCGACCGACCTCGCCCATCTCCCCGAACTTGTCGGGGCGATCAGGTCGGGTGCGGACATCGCGACGGGGTCGCGCCTGATGCCCGACTCCGACATCGTCAGGAGCGGCGGCAGGGAGGTCGCAAGCAGGGGCTACAACCTCCTGGTGAGGACGGTCCTCGGGAGCCGTCTCCACGACCACCAGTGCGGCTTCAAGGCCTTCAGGCGGGAGACGATCCTCGCCCTCGTCCCCGGGGTGCAGGCGCCGCACTGGTTCTGGGACACCGAGGTGCTCGTGCGGGGGCAGCGCAAAGGCTATGTGGTGAAAGAGTTCCCTGTGGTCTGGCGGCAGGGGCCAGGGACGACTGTCCGGTTCAAGGACGTCTTCTCGATGGGCTCGCAGATCCTCGGGCTCTGGTGGCAGATCCATGTGGCGAAAAATTAGTGCGGTTGTCATTCCGACCGTCATCGCGGTCGGAATCCTGGCGTACATGCTCTGGCGGGTCTGGGACGACCTTGTGATGACGATCGCCAGCGCCGACCCGCTGTACCTTGCGGCGGCCGTCGTCGTCTGCACGGCCGCCTGGTTCCTGCGTGGCTGGCGGTACCGGGCGGTCCTGGGGGGGCTCACCGTCAGGGTGGGCCTTATCTTCTCGACGGCCTGCATCTTCCTCTCCCAGACGGCGAACCTGATCGTGCCGGCGCGCCTCGGCGACCTTGTGCGTCTCTTTATCCTGAAGCACGAGAAGCTGGCCACCTATTCCCAGGGATTCTCGTCCATCATCGTCGAGCGGGTCTTCGATGTCGTGACCGTCGCTGTCCTCGGCCTGATCGCCCTGCCCTTCGTCCTCGACGTGCCCGACTGGTTCCTGCCCCTGATCGCTGTCCCGATCGTGGGGGGGATCGCCTTCGCCCTCTTCCTCTGGTTCGTGGGCGACCGGCACTCGGAGAACCGGATCCTGGCCGTCGTCTACCGCATGCTCGCGGAGATCAGGGCGGCCTCCCTCAACCTCCAGGCTGTCCTCATCCTGGGCGCCTCGTCCATCGCGATCTGGCTCGTGGACATCGCGGTCTGCGCCATCGTCGTCCTGATGTTCGGGGAGTGGATACCTTTCCCGATCATCGTCCTTGCGGTGGTCGTCGGCAACCTGGTGAAGGCCGTCCCGATCACGCCCGGCGGCGTCGGCACCTACGAGTTCGCCCTTGCCGTCACCTTCGAACTCGCGGGCATGGCCCCGGCGACGGCGACGGTGATCGCGGTCATCGACCACCTGATCAAAAACGGCGTCACCCTGGTCGGCGGCATCGCGTCCCTCTACTACTTCGGCGACTGGTCGGTCTCCCTGATGAAGCGCTCCTTCTCGGAGGGCCTTTCCCGGGAGGAGCTGCGTGAGCCCTGAGGCGCAGGTCCTGATGGTCCTCTCCTGGCTCGTGCTGGTCAAGTTTCTCCAGGTCGCCCTCTGGCCCCGCCTTGCCGGGGCGCTCGGCGAGTATGCCGCACCTGTCGCATACCCGGCGTCGGTCCTCATCTACGGGGCCGTCTCGTGGTACGCCGCCCTCGCGGGGCTTCCGGTGCAGACGGCGCTGGTACCTTTCGTCGTCCTCGCTGCGTACGCGGTATACAGGCGCGAGTACACGCGGGAGGCCCTGCGGTCGGCCCTGATCTGGGACGCCGTTTTCCTGACCTTCTTCGCCGCGATGCTCTCCGCACGGTTCGTCACTCCGTCCATCTCCTTTGCCGAGAAGTTCATGGACCACGCCTTCCTCGCCTCGGTCATGCGTGAACCGGTCGTGCCGCCCATGGACCCCTGGTTTGCCGGCGGGACTCTCGACGTCTACTATTATCTCGGCTACTGGATCGCGGGCGTCCTCGGGGTCACGGCGGGCGTCCCCTCGACGGGGGCGTACAACCTTGCCCTGCCGACGATCGCGGGCGCCGCGGCGGTGGCGGCCTATGCCACCGGTCGTCTCCTGGTCCCGCGTCTTCCCTGGGCCCCGCTCGCGATCTTCCTCCTGGTGAACCCGGCGTTCATCAGGGAGGTCGTCATCGGCACGCCTGTGGCGAAGGTCCTCTGGAACAGCACCCGCGTCATCGACGGGACGATCAACGAGTACACTTTCTTCTCGTTCGTCTGGGGCGACCTCCACCCCCATGTCTCCGGGATCGCTGTCCAGTTCCTCCTCATCTTCCTGATCGCGTACGCCCTCTGCCGCTGGGAGGAGTCGGGGGAGAGGGCGCGGTGGACGGTCGTCGGGCTTTCGGCCCTCGCCCTCGGGTCGATGCCCGCGGTCAACTCCTGGGACGTCCTCCTGTACGCTCCCGCCATCGTCGCCGTCGGTCTCCTGATCTGGCGGCGGCACGGCGACCTGCGCTACCTCCTGGCGGTTCCGCCCCTCGGAATCGCCCTCTATGCGCCGTACTATCTCATGCTCCACGGCGCCGGCGTCAAGGGCCTGGAGTTCGTCACCGCACCGTCGGACCCGGCCCAGTTCCTCTTCGTCCACGGCTTTTTCCTCGTTGTCCTCATCGCACTCCTGATCCCGGAGATCAGACGGATGCCGGCCCTCCTCCTGGTGCCCGTCCCCTTCGCCCTCGCGGGCTACCTCGCGGCAGGGATCGCCGCCCTGCCTCTTGCGGCGCTCCTTTCCCGGCGGAAGGTCTCACCGGAGGCATTCCTCTGCGCCGCAGGTCTCGTCATCGTCATCGTCTGCGAGTTCGTCTATCTCAAGGACAACATGGGGGAGACGTATTTCAGGATGAACACCGTCTTCAAGTGCTACTCGGTCGCCTGGATCCTCCTCGGCACCGGCACCCTTGTCGCGGCGGCAAAGAGGCTTGCAGGGGTGGTCAGGCCCGAGAGGTTCTCCGCCGCACAGTGGCGGACCCTCGGGGCAGTCGCGGCCCTTGCCCTGGTCGTCATCCCCTTCACCGTCCCCATCGGGTACGGCACCGGCACCCACACCCTCGACGGCGCCGCCTGGATCGCGGACGAGCACCCGGGCGATGCCGAAGCGATCGCGTGGCTCAGGACACAGGAGGGAGACCTCACTCTCGTCGAGGCGGTGGAAGGGGACTACACCTACTACTCGCGGGTCTCCTCTTTCACCGGCATCCCGGCGGTTCTCGGTATGCCCGCCCACGAACAGATGTGGCGGGACGACTGGCCGGCGATCGCGCAGCGGAAAAATGACGTGCAGGCCATCTATGAAGACTCGTCGAGAACTCTTTCCCTGATGGAGAAATACGGGGTAACGCACCTGTACGTCGGCGACCTCGAACGCTCGCACTACCGGATCAACCTCCCGACAGAGGGCCTTGTGCCCGCGTATAATGCCGGTGGGGTTACGGTCTATATCAGGCAGTGAAGGAAGGTTTATCAGTTTCCCTGTAGAATTGATATGGTTGCTCAATCACGACTGATGATTGATGAGGGAGAATCTACGCTCCTGAATGAGGTGAGTTATGGCAAAAATATACGTTAAATTCGAAGTTCCGGAGGAAATCCAGAACAAGGCTCTTGAATCGCTCGAGATCGCCCGTGACACCGGTAAGATCAAGAAGGGATCGAACGAGGCCACCAAGTGCATCGAGCGCGGTACAGCACAGCTCGTACTCATCGGGTCCGACGTCGAGCCCGAAGAGATCGTCATGCACCTTGCCCCTCTCTGCGACGAGAAGAAGATCCCGTACCTCTTCATCAGCAAGCAGAACGAGATCGGCGCGGCGTCCGGCCTGAATGTAGGCTCTGCGGCAGCGGCGATCGTCAAGTCAGGCAAGGCAAAAGAGCTCGTCGAAGAGATCGTGAAGCAGGTCAGCGAACTGCGCGCTTGAGGGGGTTTTCAGAATGGCAGACGGAACACCCGCAGAGGTCATTGAAGTCATCGGCAGCACCGGGATGCACGGCGAGGCCATGCAGGTGAAGTGCCGCGTCCTTGAAGGCAACAACAAGGGCCGGATCATCACCCGCAACACCGTCGGCCCCATCCGCGAGGGTGACATCCTGATGCTCCTCGAGACCGAGCGCGAAGCGAAGAAACTTTCGAGGCGGTAAGGATGGTAGAGACGTACAAGTGCAATTTCTGTGGCAAGTCAATAGAGCCGGGAACAGGGAGACTCTTCGTCCGGAAGGACGGGGCTCTCTTCTACTTCTGCTCCATGAAGTGCCACAAGAACTACGATCTCGGGCGTGTCCCCCGTAAGGTCGCCTGGACCGAAGCAGGCCGCAAGGCCCTCGGCAAGGAGTGAACCTGATGGACAGGACCTTCGTGATGATCAAGCCCGATGGTGTCCAGCGCGGCATCATCGGCGCGGTCATCTCCCGGCTCGAGGCCAAGGGTCTCAAGCTCATGGCGGCGCGGCTCACCATGCTCCCTGAGGAGAAGGTCATGGAGCACTATGCCGAGCACGTCAGCAAGCCCTTCTTCCCCTCCCTCAAGGAGTACGTCATGAGCGGCCCTGTGCTCACGATGGTCTGGGAAGGCAAGGGTGCCGTGGCGATTGTGCGGAAACTCGTCGGCGCAACCAACCCGGCCGAGGCCGCACCCGGGACTATCAGGGGAGACTTCGGCATGGAGACCGGCAAGAACGTGATCCACGCCTCGGACTCCGACGAGAGCGCCGCCCGCGAGATTGCAATCCACTTCGCCGGCGACGAGATCGTATCCTACACCAGGATCGACGAACCGGTCCTGTACGAGTAAATAATACCGGGATTTTCCCGGTTTCTTTTTCTCGTCTGTTCTGTACGGTTCTTTTCTTCTTCGCGGTTTTGTGTGCGTGTCTCCACAGGGCCGACTTTGTTAGTGCGGAATCCGGTCAGGTGTGCGCGATGAAATTGTGGAGAGAGAGCAAGCGCCTGCCCTGAAATCTGAAACAGGGGAGAGATCCGATCCACCGCCTTCCCCGAGGAGTGGACCGGGGGCAACAGCCCCCCGGTGGAGACACCGATCCGCCGCCTTCTCCTCCTCTCTCCCCCCAGAAGAGATCCCTCGAAAGGCATTAACCCGGAGAGAACCTACCTTTCTCCATGAGCGGCGACATGCTGAGTTTTGTACTGCTCAGCGTATCATCGATTTTCATCGTCATCAACCCTCTGGCAGCGACGCTTCTCTATGTCTCCCTGACCGAAGGGATGGAGGAGGTGCAGAAAAGGTCGGTCGCCAGGGTGGCGTGCTGGTACGCCCTCGCCGTCCTCCTCCTCTTTGCGATCGCGGGCGGCCTGATCCTGCAACTCTTCGGGATCACCCTGGATGCCTTCAGGATCGCGGGCGGGCTTCTCCTCTTCGGCATCGGCATGGAGATGGTCCACGCGAAGACCTCGCGGACGAAGATCTCGGCGACCGAAAAGTACGAGAGCCAGGACGCCGACGACGTCGGGGTGATGCCCCTCGCGATCCCGATGATCGCGGGGCCGGGCGCCATCACGACGGCGATCGTGCTCACCAACGAGGCGACGTCCTGGAACCCGGTCGGGATCGCCGTCGTGATCGGGGCGATCCTCCTGGCGGTCGGGACCACGTACCTGATGCTCGCCAACTCCGAGAGGATCATGCGCCATGTCGGGCAGCGGGAGTACCGCGCCGTGAACAGGCTGATGGGTATGATGCTCATCGCCATCGCCGTCCAGTTCGTGATCACCGGGATCAAGGCGGCCTTCCCCATCCTGACAGGGGCGGGGCTGTGAAGGTCTGCTGTGCCGGCATGGCGCCCGCCGCCACGGTCGCGGACGGCCTTGCCCGGGCCGGCGCCCTCGCCGGAGAGGCACGGGCCGCCGGGGCCGACCTCCTCGTCCTCCCTGAGCAATTCGCGACCGGGTGGTCGGCCACGGAGCCGCGGGCCGACCCCAGCATCCTCCGGTCCCTCTGCCGGACCGCCGCGGAGCACGGCATCTGGGTCGTCGGGTCGTGCTATGAAGGCTATCTCAGGCCGCGGAACATGGCCTATGCCGTCAGCCCGGAGGGAAGGATCGCCGCGAGTTATGCGAAGGTCCACCTCTTCTCCCCTGACGGCGAGGATGCGGCCTGCACACCGGGCACCGTCCCGGCGACCTTCGAGGCCGGGGGCGTCAGGTTCGCCCTCGCGGTCTGCTACGACCTCAGGTTCCCCGACCTCTTCGCCCACTACGCGGCCTGCGGGGCCGACTGCGTCCTCGTCCCTGCCGCGTGGCCGGCGGTGCGCCTCGCCCAGTGGGACCTCCTCGTGCGGGCGCGGGCCCTCGACGGGGAATATTATGTCGCCGGCGCGAACGCCGGGGCCGGGTCCTGCATCGCCGGCCCGGACGGGGAACTCGTCGGCGAAGAGAGGGGCGACCTCGTCATCGGCGAGATCGACCTCACGAAAATTTCAGCGATGCGGACGGCCCTCCCGGTCGTGAAAGACCGGCGGCCCGACCTGTACGCTGCATGGAAGGAGTGCCTTTGAACGGTAATGAACATATCACCATCAGCCTTGCTACAGACGCCGCCGTGCTCGCCCCCTGGCTCTGGTCCATCCACCCGGCCTGGCTGATCGCCAGCCTCTTCGGCGTCTTCATCGGGGCCCTCGCCCCGGACGCCGACGCAAACGATTCCGCAATCTTCCACACCCGCGTCCCGGGCGGCAGGGGAAAGAGGCTTGTCATCCTCCCTGTCTTCGGCTACGGCATCCGCTACCTGATCTACTACCCGATCTCCCTGCCCTTCATCCTCCTCTGCGGGGAGAGGGGCATGCCCCGGCACCGCGGCGTCCTCCACTCCCTCATCGGCGTCGTGCTGATGACGGCCCTCCTCGGCTTCTATGCCCGGGCGATCGGGGCCATCGTCTTCGCGATACCCTGGGACATGGGCTTCACCATCTTCCTCCTCGGGTTCCTGGGCGGGGCAGTCGGCCACCTCCTCGAAGACTCGTGCACGAAGAGCGGCGTCGCCTGGCTCTTCCCCCTCTCCGACCACCGGACGAGAGGGAAGATCGTCACAGGCAGCGGCGACCAGAGGCCCGCCATCTATGCGGGCGCGATGTGCGCCGCGGCCTTCGGCCTTGCGGCCGCAGGGCCCGCCGGACTCGTCCCGGCCGACCTCTACCCCTGGACAGGCGTCGTTGCAGCCTGTATTCTCTGGCTTCTCTTTCTCGTCACCGCCCGGATAGGGCGGTAGCGTCCCGAATTTTATCTACCCTGACGACCTACTCTCTTCCATGTACCGTCTCTCGTGCATCCACTGCGGTGCCGAATACGCGCCCGGCGAGATCATCTATACCTGCAAAAAATGCGGGCACCTGCTCACCGTCAACTACGACCTTGACGCGATCAGCGTGACAAAGAAGGAGTGGGAACAGCGCCCCCTCTCGGTCTGGCGCTACCGGGAGCTCCTGCCGGTCACCATCAAGCCGGTCACTCTCCAGGAAGGCGGAACACCCCTGTACCACCTTGAGAGGCTTGGAAAGGAACTCGGCCTCCCCCACCTCTATGCCAAACACGAGGGCATGAACCCGAGCGGCTCCTTCAAGGACCGCGGCATGACCGTCGGCGTCTCGATGGCCATTCAGCTCGGCATGAAGAGCGTGGCCTGCGCGAGCACCGGCAACACCTCGGCAAGCCTGGCGGTGTACGCCGCAAAGGCGGGCATCCCGGCGGTCGTCCTCCTCCCGGCAGGGAAGGTCGCCCTCGGCAAGGTCGCCCAGGCGCTGATGCACGGCGCCAAGGTGATCGCGATCCGCGACAACTTCGACGTGGCCCTCGCCCTTGTCCGCGAACTCTGTATCAAGCATGGCATCTACCTCCTCAATTCCATCAACCCCTACCGGCTTGAGGGGCAGAAGACCATCGGCTTCGAGTCGGTCGACCAGCTCGGCGAGGTGCCGGACAGGCTCGTCCTCCCTGTCGGCAACGCGGGCAACATCTCCGCAGTCTACAAGGGGCTGAAAGAACTGGAGACTCTCGGATTCATCGACCGCCTCCCGAAGATGACAGGCATCCAGGCCGCGGGTTCGCAGCCTCTCGTGCGTGCGATCCAGGGCAACCTCGGCGAGGTCGTGCCGGACGAGCACCCGGAAACCGTGGCGACCGCGATCAGGATCGGCGCCCCGGTGAATGCCGAGAAGGCCCTGATCGCCATCAGGGCGACCGGCGGCACCGCGGCATCGGTGACAGACGAGGAGATCCTGGCCATGCAGCGTGCCCTCGCCCGGAAGGAAGGGATCGGCGTCGAACCGGCGTCGGCAGCCTCGGTGGCGGGGATCAAGAAACTCGTGGAGGAGGGAGCGATCGATCGCGACGAGAAGATCGTCTGCGTCGTGACCGGCCATCTCCTCAAGGACCCGGAAACGGTGATAAAACAGTGTCCACCCCCGATCGAGATCGACGCCACCGAGCAGGCGTTGCTCTCTGTCTTGCACTTGTAATCCTGCTGGCGCCTGCCGCGGCCTTCGAGGCGACGGTGACGGTGCTCCCCGGCGGCGATGCCTACCGGGGGGAGGTCACCCTCGTCAACGAGAGTGAATACTCTTTCTGGGAGCCCGGGATGCTCGGGGAGAGGGTGCCCCTTACGGGCAAAAACGTGACGGTCTCCGGGGCGTGCGGGGAGAACTGCACCTACACGCAGAAGAACCGGAACACCATCGCCTTCGAGAAGGGGAATGTGACGGTGACCTACGAGGCCCCGATCACGGAGAAGAACCTCCAGTTGATCTTTACCGAGCCCTCGAACATCACGGTCACCCTCCCTGAAGGTCAGGCCGTCAAAAACCCCCTCCTCGGCCGGGTGAGCGAGGGGGGAGAGGTCTCGACGGAGAATAACACGACCGTGATCGCATTCGACCGCGTGCGCTCTGCCGAGGTGCGCTTCTACGACCCGGCACGGGAACGTCTCCTCTATATCTTCGGGAGTGTCTGGCTCACCGTGGCGGTTGTGCTCCTCTTCCCCTTCCTGCTGATGCGAAGACGGCAGGAGTGAGACAAACTTTTTCTCCAGAGTCCTCTTTTTCCCCTCCCCTGTCAGGCAGATGACCCGACGCCGGGGCAGGGGGCGTTTCATCAGAGCATCACTCTCAGGGCCATACAGGGAAATCAGGATCACGCCTCCATCCGTGCAGCCTCTGCTGTCGGCGAATACCAGGGAGGCCAGACAACAGCCCTGTCGGTTCCCGGACGGTCACGAGACCGCCAGCCCCGGACACGAGGGACCACATATATAATTACCTCCCAATAAAGGGCAATTCAGCAGAAGATTGTGTTGAAAATAAATATATCAAGATTTTTCCAAATAGATACTCTTATAATCAAATGATAACAATAGAAAATATCGCACGAAAGTGACACCAGGACAGCACCTCCGGTACACCCCATGAATAAGAGCAGCAGCACCTCCCGGGACAGAAGGCCGTATCTTCATTACGTGCTGTTCTTCGTTTTTCTGGTCATCAGCGTCACCATCGGTTTTCTCTCGACGATCTCGTACCTCGAAGTGAGGGGCGAGATCGTCGAGGCGTACGAGGAGGTGATGGACCATACCGACGAGATGATCCGCGAGGCCGTCGTCCTGGTCAACAGAGAGGAGGCATACAGGGGAAGGGACTACAGCACGGAGATGGTCGCCATCCTCGACACGTACGTCACAGGGTACACCCCGCCGCCGGACAATGCGTCCCTGCCCGACACCCGGCCGCTGGAGGAACATCTGCACCGTCTGTTCGGCGAAAACACCGCGACATCGGTGCACCTCACCAGAACCACCGAGGTCGCCGACATTGTCAGGTACAGCAGCCATTTCCAGCCCACATGGGAGGTCAGGACGAACTCCGACGGTTCGGTCACCACCAGCGCATACGACCTGACGCCGGACGGGTCCTATCTCCTGGAAGCAGCCGTCATCATCCCAAAGCAGGGCGGGATACCAGCGATCTACCAGCAGGATATCGTCACGAAAGCGCGGGAGGTCAACCCGTTCATGGAATCGGTCAGGGTCTACGACACTGCCGGAGACCTGGTCGTCGACCTCACCGACCCGATGAACACAACGGGGGGTACGCTCGGGCCGGAGATGTTGCAGCAGGCCCTCACGACGCGGGCGGACGTTGCGGTCATGGACGAAGAGACCCACAGGATGACCAGGTACCTCTTCGTCGACCCTGACAGGGGGACAGACGAGAACACCAGGATCGTCGAGGTCACCTACAACCTGCAGGAGAGAGTCGACCACATCAACGCGGTCAAACTGTTCAATATCATCACGGGGGTGCTCGGCGTCCTCTTCGGGGCGCTGGTCGCCCTCGCCTCCTCGTGGTACATCACCCGCCCGGTGGACGCCATCGTGGAGGACGTCGGGATCATCGCACGGGGCGACCTCGACCACAGGATCAGGGCGACAAAAGGGATCGAGTTCGCCCGCCTGGAAGAGAGCGTCAACATGATGGTTGGGCGTCTCAAGGAGACCATCGAAAAGTTGAGGGAGTCTGAGGAGCAGGTCAGGGAGTACAGCGGAGACCTCGAAGAGATGGTGGACCAGAGGACCGGACAACTGGAAGTTGCCAACGAGGAGGCAAACCTCTACATCGACATCCTCCTCCACGACATCAACAACGCGAACACCGTCACCCTCTCGTACCTCGAGTTCCTGAAAGAGTCGGACCTGTCAGACGACCAGAGAGAGTACGCCGGGAAGGCCCTTGCCGGTGCGCACAAGAGCGTCGAGATCATCAGGAATGTCGGGACGATCAGGAAGACCTACGAGAAGAGGACCGACCTTGCGCCCATCTCCCTCGACAGGGTCATCAGGGAGGAGGTCGCCCTCCACCCGGACACGAGGATCAGGTACGACGGTACGGACATCGTGGTGATGGCCGACGACCTCCTCGGGGAGGTCGTCGCCAACCTCATCGGGAACAGCCGGAAACATGGCGGCGACGGCACGGAGATCAGGATCGCCGTCGCCGACCGCGGCGATAAGGTGGAGGTCTCGGTCGAGGACACCGGGCCGGGCATCACTGACGACCTCAAGGACGCCGTCTTCGAGCGCTTCAGGCGCGGGAAGAGCACGGCGTCGGGCACGGGCCTCGGCCTCCATATCTGCCGGTCCCTGGTGACCTGGTACGGCGGGACGATCAGGGCGGACGACCGGGTTGCGGGCCGTCCGGGAGAGGGGGCGGCGATACGGTTCACCCTCAGGAAATATCAGGAGACGGACTGAAGGTAACGGGGGACGGCAATCTCCCTCTTTGGGGTATCGTTTTCGCTCATCCCCGGTTCTATCCTACGATCAGGGGACGACCGAAGAGAGATGGGCATCCTTCTCCGGGCAACGAGCACAGAGGGTATGATCCATTCCGGGACACCGTCTTCGTCCAGCAACCGCTCGTACGCGATTCGGTCAGGTGCGCACAAAAAAAAGATCGATGGACCGGATCCCCGGTCACTCTTCCTTCTTCACGTTCAGGTCGACCCCGAACTTTCTGGCGTTGGCGTCGGCGATCGCCTGGATCTTGGCGATCTCCTCCTCGTTCCGACCAGGCCTGTAGAGGTGGCGGAACCGCTTCTGGACGGAGAGGTAGTCGTCGACGGGCTTTCTGTGGGCGACCTTGCGCACACGCTCGACCTCGCCGTTCATCATCTCGTAGTTCACCCAGAGACCGGTCTCGACCGCGAGGCGGCCGACCGCCATCGTCTGCGAGCCGTCAAAGCCCCAGCCTGTCGCACAGGGGGCGTGGACCTGAATGTAGTTCGGGCCGTGCGTCGAGACGGCGCGCTGCACCTTCTTGATCAGGTCGTTCGGGTAGGCGATCGAGGCCGTGGCCACATAGGTCGCCCCGTGGGCCGCCAGGATCGCCGGGAGGTCCTTCTTCGGCCGCTGGTTGCCGGTCGAGCACTTGCCAGCAGGGCTCGTCGTCGTGTCGGCGTCGTACGGCGTCGCACCAGAGCGCTGGATGCCGGTGTTCATGTAGGCCTCGTTGTCGTAGCAGATGTAGGTGATGTCGTGCCCCCGCTCGAAGGCGCCGGAGATGCAGAGCATCCCGATATCGAAGGTGGCGCCGTCGCCGCAGATGCAGACGACATGCTCGTCCCGCCCCTGCTTCTTGAGGGAGGCCTCGATCCCGGATGCCACGGCCGCGGCATTCTCGAAGAGGGAGTGGATCCAGGGCACGCCCCATGCCGTCTCCGGGTATGGGGTCGAGAAAACCTCCATGCACCCTGTGGAGGCGACGATGATCGTGTTCTCGCCGGTCCCCTTCATAATCAGCCTGGCCGCAAGGGCCGGGCCGCAGCCGCCGCAGGCGCGGTGGCCGCACTCGAAGAGTTCGCATTCCTCGGTCATCTCAGAGCACCTCCGTCC
This sequence comes from Methanofollis sp., assembly GCF_028702905.1. Lineage (NCBI taxonomy): Archaea > Methanobacteriati > Methanobacteriota > Methanomicrobia > Methanomicrobiales > Methanomicrobiaceae > Methanofollis > Methanofollis sp. The sequence continues at coordinate 2,834 of NZ_JAQVNX010000014.1, read as the reverse complement.
GCAGGCCGAAGAACTGGTCGCCCTCTCCTTTTTCGAGGAGGTCGGCGATCGCCTTGATGTCTGCCTGCCGCACGTCCCTGCCGCCAAGGGCCAGAATATAGCCTTTCACGTCGATCCCGCTGCCGTACAGGGCGTCCCGCACTTCGAGTGCGACCGCACCCTTCTGGCCGAGAGAGATGTTCTTGTCGAGGACCGCAACCTTCGAGACGCCCGAGAGGGTGGCCCTGATCTCCTCGGAGGGGAAGGGGCGGAAGCTGCGGATCTTCAGCAGGCCGACCTTCTTCCCTTCGGCCCGCATCTCGTCGATCGCTTCCCTGACAGTCCCGCAGATCGAGCCCAGCGCGATAAACGCCATGTCGGCGTCTTCAAGGCGGTAGCCCTCGACCAGGCCGGAGTAGTCGCGGCCGAACTTTGCGGCGAACTCGGCGCCGACCTCGGCAAAGACTTCCTTCGCCCGCTTCTGGGCCTGGTCGGTCTCGTACCTGAACTCCATGTAGTAGTCGGGGGTCGCGTACATGCCAAGGGACATCGGCTTCTTCGCGTCCAGGATGGTGACCGGTTTGTACGGCGGGAGGAAGGCGTCGATCGCCTCCTGCGAGGGCATGTCCACCGGTTCGTAGGTGTGCGTCAGGATGAAACCGTCGAAGCAGACCATCGCGGGCAGGAGGATCCTGTGGTCCTCGGCAACCTTGTAGGCGATGAAGTGGAGGTCTGTCGCCTCCTGGTTGTCCTCGGCGTAGAACTGCAGCCAGCCCGAGTCCCGCAGGGAGATCGAGTCCTGCTGGTCGTTCCAGATATTCAGGGGCGCACCGAGGGCGCGGTTTGCGATCGTCATGATGACCGGCTGGCGCATCCCGGCCACATTGAAGCAGACCTCGAACATCAGGGCAAGGCCCTGCGAGGTGGTCGCGGAGTAGACGCGGGACCCCGCGGCGCTTGCCCCGAGGCAGGCCGAAAGGGCCGAAAACTCGCTCTCCACACAGATATACTCGGCGTCCAGTTTGCAGTCGGCGACCATGCTCGCGAGCGCCTCGACGATATGGGTCTGCGGGGTGATCGGGTATGCCGCGACCACCTGGGGGCGGCAGAGCCTGACGGCCTCGGCGACCGCATGGGAACCTTCCAGAATCTCCATCATGTCTTACTTCGCCTCCTGGACGAGTTCGATGTCATCAACAGGGCACTCCTCGGCACAGAGGCCGCAGCCCTTGCAATAGTTATAGTCAGGGTGGTAATAGCCGTCCTCGCCTTCGTACACGCAGCCCTCGGGACAGACGACCTCACAGAGACCACATTTCACGCATTTGTCGTACTTGAAAACAGGCTTGAAGACCCGCCAGGACCCGGTCTTATTGTCCCGCGCCCGGCCCGGTGCGGCGGCGCACCCGACATTCAACCCCATCAGGCCTCACCTTTCACGAGTTTGTAGGCATATTCGGCTGCCGCCACGTTCTTCTCGCCAAGTTTTCCCGGGAAGCGCCGCATAAGGGCCTTCCTGATCGCGGGGAGGGCGATCTCGCCGGTCGCCGCGGCAAAGGCGCCGATGAGCGTGGTGTTCATGATCGGGACACCGAGTTTCTCAAGGGCGATGCCGGTGGCGTCGAGGGTGATCAGCCTGACCCCTTCGGGAACAGCGGCGTCGATCGAGCGTTCTGTATTCACGATCGCGATGCCCCCCTTCTTCAGACCGCCGAAGACATCGACGTCGCGGATCAGGCTGCTGTCCTGGACGATGATGTAGTCGGGCTCATAGACCTGACTACGCAGGCGGATCTTCGCGTCGTTGAACCGGACGAACGCCTGCACGGGGGCGCCGCGCCGTTCGACTCCAAATGCAGGAAATGCCTGCGAATAGACGCCGTCTTCGAATGCAGCGACGGCGATCAGTTCGGCAGCAGTGACAGAACCCTGCCCACCCCTGCCATGGATGCGTAACTCTCTCACTCAGACTACCCCATAGAATTTATCATGATTAATAAATAAGAATCTTGTGCCGGGGACAATCGACCCGGAATCGCGGAAAAAAACCCGCATCCTCCCATGCATATCCCGGGACATCAACGTATCACATAAAGTAAAAACCTCATCGGGTTTCAACCTTCCGAAAAGAAGGAAAAAACAGGAAACGAGAAAATACCCCGGCAAATAATATTCAAGGATCTTTTCGCCTGTCCACCGGGGAAGGGGAGGGAGGCACACGGACTCTTTCCCGCGCGGGGGTCACGGTTCCCTGCACGGCGTCAGAAGTCGACGGAAAGTCCCAGGATCTCCTTTTTCCCGGAGAAGACGTCCCGCGCTACCCGGGCAAGGCCGCGGGCCGCACACCACTCGTCATAGACAGCGACCGGGCGGCCGAGCAACGCGCTCACCTCTTCGGCCACGATGGGCCCCTTCGACCCGGCCAGGGCCACATGAGCCCCGGGGTTGAGGAGGAGCATCGCGGCGCACTCCATCGCCGCGAACATCGCGATCGTCCTGTCCTGCTCCTCGGGCGGGAGGGTGTGGGAGACGCCGGCATGGAGGAAGGCCTCGTTCGCGGTCTCGACCCCCGCGTCGATCCTCCGGATCGCATCGACGTCCAGGGCGCCGTGCTGGGTGCCGGGGGCGAAGACGCAGGCATCGAAGGCGCCGACGATCCGCCCCCCGGAGACCAGGAGGGTGACGGTGTTCGAGGAGGTGTCGCAGACCACGACGTCGGGCCCGAGGTCGTGGCAGACCTCGTAGGCGATCCCGATCTTCTCCGGGCTTGTCTGGTGGGAGTACGCCTTGAACCGGGGATCTGTCGGGGAGCCGCGGTGGATGCCCGGCATCACGACGGCAGGGATGCCGCTTGC
>NZ_JAQVNX010000013.1:2521-36431 GCF_028702905.1 Methanofollis sp. | reverse complement strand
TACATCTGGAATGGCAGCAGTTACGAACTCCTGCAGGGCAGCACAAGCAGCAGCGAGGTCACGCTCACCGGTGAGGAGACCTCAAGCATCAGCAACTACGTCGACGGCGGCAACGTCACCGTGCTCGCGAAGCAGAAGGGCGCCACCGACAGAGACACATCATCAACCCTCTCGACTGACTACGTAAAGCTCGTGGTGACCCATCACCACACCAACTAACCCTTTTTTTCTTTTCTATGGTGATTTTCATGAAAAAAACGATTGGAATTTTCTGTCTTATTCTGCTTGCTCTCCTCATCGCACCGACGGCGGCGACGACATGGTACCTCCATGACGGCGATAACATCAGGGACTACACAGAGATTTCAGGAGCCGTAGATACACAACCAGGAGACATAATCTTCCTGTACAACGGCACCTACTCTCATTTTGACGTACAGAAACCACATCTCTCCATCATCGGCGAGGGTGCCAATCTGGTAACGATCGACTGCAGGGGGGGTAAATATATTGGTTTGGGAACTGAGCACTACGATGCAGATACAACCGGGACGTGGATTGAAGGATTATTGGTAACCAACAGCACATTTGGTATTACTTTCTCTCCTACCAATCCCGTATGTGGTTCAACATTTACACGTTGCTTCTTTGACGGGATGACAGAATCACTTAATATTAGAGGAAATAAAACCACATTTTCTCACAACATCGTCAGAAATTCCACTGCAAAATATTCTGCAGTTACGGTCGACAAAGTAGACTGTGTTGTCTCAGACAATCTCTTCATAAACAGTACAGGATCCGGATTGACACTCCAGGGGAAGGGTTCATCTTCAAACAACACCATCGTCAATAATACATTCAGTTCCTCTTCCACAGCAGGGCTTGAATTTTACAAGTCCGGCGGCGACAACATAATCTATCTCAACGAGTTCATCGACAACGCCGCTGATGTGATTTCAACCACATCACCAGCCCAGATCTGGAACTCCACCACCCCCATCACCTACACCTACAACAACACCGCCCACACCGGGTACCTCGGCAACTTCTGGTCAGACTACACCGGCGACGACACCAACAGCGACGGCGTCATCGACACCCCGTACGTCCTCCCTAACGGCCTCGGCACCGATTATGCACCGTTAATGTCGGCGCATGACGCCTACGCACCGCCGCCCGAGCCGCAGACCCGGTATGTCGACGACGACAGCGGAGCAGACTTCACCAGCATCTCCGATGCGGTCGCGGCCTCGAACGCCGGCGACACCATCGTCGTCCGCGACGGCGCCTACACCGAGAACGTGCTGGTGGACAAACACCTCGTCATCAGCACCGAGAACGGCGCCGGCGCCGTGACCGTCACGGCCGCGACCACCGGCAAACCGGTCTTCGACGTCGACGCCGACGGTGTGACCGTCGAAGGCTTTGCGGTCCGCGGCCCGACCGACGAGCACGTCGCAGGCATCGAGATCGTCGGCTTCGACAACTGCATCGTCAGGAAGAACGACTGCGCCGGGTGCTACAACGGCATCCACCTCGGCGGCGACGCCACCGGCAACACCGTCGAAGAGAACTCCTGCCACGAGAACACCAAACGCGGCCTCAGCCTCCGCGACACGGTCACCGGCAACCTCGTCTACAACAACACCTGCGAGAACAACGGAGAAGCCGAGATCTGCATCAAAGATCATTCTGCAAACAACACCATCTGGGCCAACGCCTTCCTCGGTCCTGTCGAGATCCTGACCGGCAACACCTACCACTCCCCCGAAGAGGTGACCTACACCTACCGCGGCGGCGAGTACACCGGCTACGTCGGGAACCACTACAGTAGATACACCGGCATCGACGGCGACAAGAACGGCATCGGCGACACACCGATGTCCTTTGGCGTCTACAAGGACGAGTACCCGATGATGGGCGAGTGGAAAGACGGTGAGATCACAGGACCTGCGCTTACCACCGTCGCCGTCACCCCGGCCGACGCCGAACTTGAAGAGAAAGAGACCTTCCAGTTCTCGGCAGCAGGGTATGACGACACCGGCGAGGCGATGGAAGACCTCGTCTTCACCTGGACGAGCAGCAACACCACCGTCGGAAGCGTGAACGCCACCGGCTACTTCGAAGCCCTCGCCGGAGGCACCACGACCCTCACCGCAGAGAGCGACGGCGTGCAGGGCACCGCCAACGTCACCGTCATCGCCCTCGCCGACCTCCCCACGATCAGGATCGTCAAGTATGCAGAAGATGGGAGGACCATCGCCGACGAGACCACCGTCACCGTGCGGTGGATGAAGAAGAACCTCCCGATTTATGGAGGGGAGAACGGCGTCGAACTCCACTTCCAGGGCCCGGTCTTCAGCGACGAGTGGAACGAAACCCATCCGGGCAAACCCTACGACTTCTGGGATGCCGAAGAGACAGTCAACGCCAACCCGGGCAAGATCAACGAAGTTGTGAAAGGCACCTCCGTGCGCGACCTCTGCAACCTTGTCGGCGGTGCCGAAGAGGGCAACGAGATCAAACTCTCCGCGGGAGATGGATATAAGAAGGCCCTCCCCTACTCCACATTCTATAATCCGCCGACCAGGCAGGGCGAAGCCATCATCGCATGGTGGACCGAATACCAGGGTGAAGTCCCGGCATACCGTGACGGCCCCCGCCTCTTCTTCATGGCCCCGGACGGCATCTTCGGCAACTGGGACATGCACGAGTGCCTCCCGGAACGCTACTGGCACTACTACGAGAAGAAACCCTCAGTGGCCGGGATGTCGGTCGCAAAGATCGACACTATCGAGATCCTGCCCGCACCCAGAGAGGACTGGATCCTCACCCTCAACGGTGCGATCGCTGAAGAGATGAGCCGCACCTACTACGAGCACGGCGTCGGGTGTAACGGCGGCATACACAGCGCCGAGTGGACCGACGACGGGAAGATCTGGTCGGGCATGCCCCTCTGGCTCCTCTGCGGATGGGTCGACGACGGCCAGTCGCACGGGACCGGGGCATACCGCGACGACCTCGCCGACGCCGGCTATACAATCGTCCTCATCGACTACGGCCCAGACGGCATCGCAGGCACAGCCGACGACAGAAACGTCGAGCTCCAGAGTGCCGACGTGAAGCGCAACAACGGTTATATCCTCGCCAACGAGATTGGCGGCCGACCACTCGAAGAAGGGGACTGGCCTCTCAAACTCGTCGGGCCTTCCGTCCCCGCAGAGAAGCAGCTCGGCAGCATCGACGCGATCAGGCTCACCGGACTCCCGGGAAGCGATGAAGGCATGGCCCTCACCCTCCACAAGGGCTGGAACTTCGTCTCCACCCCGAGGACCCTCGGGCCCGGCAACGACACCGTCGCCGTCTTCGGCGGCGTCGACTGTGCCGGCCACTCGATCTTCGGCTATGACGGCACGAACGGCTGGGAAGTCCTCAAGACCAGTGCCCCGATCAAACCGCTCGACGGCATCTGGATCTACTCCAACACCACCGCGACCGTCGCCCTCACCTTCGACACGCTCAAACTCACCACCGCACCCACAAAGGCTCTCATACCGGGATGGAACGCCATCGGCTTCTCTGACATCAGCCCGGCACCCGCAAAGGACGCACTCGTATCGGTGAGAGATGCATGGGCAATCCTCATCGGCCTCGATGCCAGGGACCAGGCCTATGAATCCTCGATCATCAACGGGGGCAGCGGAGCGCACACAGACGAGAGAGATCTCAACCCCGGAGAGGGATACTGGCTCTTCATGCGGACCGGCGGCACTCTGGCCGCCATCAGCATCTAAATTTTTGAGGGAATATGATGAAAGGCAGAACAGCAATCACCGTGCTCATCCTCGCTATGGCAGCCCTGATCGGCACTGTCGTGGCAGCCAACGAGACACCGGTCGTCCCCCAGGAGTTCAGTGGGACGGTAACCATCAACGGAAACCCGGCACCAGCAGGAACAGTGATCGAAGCATTTATCGACGGTACATCGTACGGCAAACTCGCTACGGAGAGCACAGGAGTCTATGGTGGAGTTGAAATAGACGACGACCGCCTTGTCGTCAAGGGAGGAGGGGATGTGATCGGCAAGACCATCACCTTCACCGTGAACGGGAATAAAGCTGCAAAAACCGCAGTCTTCAGCCCCGGCGAACTCGGAAACATTGACCTGAGCGTACAGGCAGGCGGCGGCACCACGCCGGGCGGCAGCACAGGAAGTGGCAGTAGCGGCAGTGGCGGCCGCGATCCGTCGTCCCCCCGTGAAGTCTTCCCCGACGTCAGGACCCCGGCGTCCCCGGACGTCGGCACCACCCCGCTGACCACCACCTCCACCGGCACGGTGGACAGGGACGCCGCCGTCGTCTCGTCGGACAGGATCGCCACCCTCTCGGTGCCTGAAGGCACCACGGCCCGCACCTCAGAAGGCACACCCCTCACCAGCATCAGCATCAGGCCCGCATCCCCGGCCGAAGTACCCGCGGCCACCGGAGAGACAGGGTTTGTCGCGGCAGGCTATACCTACATCTGCGAACCCGCAAGCGCCACCTTCAACCCGGCCATCACCCTCACCTTCGCCATCCCGCCGGAAGTCTGGGCAAAGGAAGACATCTCCACCCTCACCGTGAAGTGGTACAACCCGAAGACAGGCGCATGGGAAGATCTGGAGACCACCGTTGACAGGGAGAAGAAGACAGTCTCCGCCCGGGTATCTCACTTCAGCACCTTCGCCCTCTTCGTCGAGGCCAGAGCCCCGGCGAGCGGCGACGTCACGCCGACAACCACCGCGACACCGGCACCAGACGGCGAAGAAACGCCCGCCATCCCCTGGACCATCATGGGGATCGTCATCATTGGGGCAGGCATCGTGGTCGGCGGGTATCTCTGGAAAAAGAAACAGAATTAATTCTTAAACCTCTTTTTTAAAGAGACCAGACCGATTGAAGAAGAGAGAGAGAGAGAGAGAAGTGTTCACTCGGCCTTCTGCATCTTCTTCGCCCGTTCCTTGGAATTGTACCCGGTAACGGCGTCGAGGTACTTCCGGAACCGGCGGTTCGTGTCCAGGATCGTCTCGTCGTCCGCGGCAAGGTCCGACTCCGTGTCCACAAGGACCGTGCTCCCCTTCGGGCCGAGGGAGACGGCAAGCATCTTCAGGGCGCCGTACGAGATGGTGTACCGGCCGTCCTTCTCCGACGGCTCCACGCCGAAGCACTCCGAGAGGGAGGCGACCATCCGCTCCCCGAGCCCGTCTTTAAACCCCCGCTTAATCGGATATTCCTGCATAGTACTTTATCTAGTCGACTGTGTATCTTAAGATGATGTCGGCCGAACCGGAGATAAAAATCACTTCAAAGCCCCTGAGCGGCGAAAACCCTCTCGTCCTCATGGGCTTCCCGGGCAGTGGCCTTGTCGGGAGCATTGCCCTGCAATACCTCGTGGAGCAGATGGAGTTCGAGCAGATCGGGAATATCACGAGCAAATACTTCCCGCCCGTCGCCATGATGGCAAAGGGCGTCATCAATGTCCCGGTCAGGATCTATGAGAAGGCGGAGACGGCGGCTATCGTCGCCGACATCCCGATCCACCCGATGATCTGCTACGAGGTCGCGAACGGGATCATCGACTGGCTCGCCCGGTATCCCGTGAAGGAAGTGATCACGATCGCGGGCATCGTCACCAACGAACCGGAGAAGAGGGTCTTCGGCGTCGCCACCCGGGAAGAGATGCTTGAGAGGATCAGGGACGAGACCGTCATCCTCCCGATGGGGAGCATCTCCGGGATCGCGGGGAGCATCCTCACCGAGTGCAAGATCAGGAATCTCCCTGGCTACGGGTTCCTCGGTGAGACGGTGAACACTCCCGACCCCCGCTCGGCGGCGGCGGCGCTGAAGGTGCTAAACACCCTGTACGGGCTGGACGTCGATGTCGAACCTCTCCTCGAACAGGCGGCCGAGATCGAGGCGACGATGCACAAACTCGCCGAAGATGTCCAGAACGCCGAGACGCCCCAGAAAAAAGATAACCTTCCGATGTACGGGTGATGCACGATGAAAATGACTGCATTGACAGGGATAGCAGGGGGGGTCATATCCGAACTCAAACAGGGAAAACCGCGGACCATCGAGCTGCAGAGCACGAACAATGTCGTTTCCGTCGCAGCGCTCGAACCGGGTCCCGATACCCATCTCTTTCTCACGAGCGTCGACCTCGAAGACCTCTCGGCCGGCGATGTCGGGATCATCGTCAGGGTGCTCTCGGTGAACATCAACATGAAGCGGGTGATCGACTATATCCACCCGGTCTACTACGAGGAGCGCGAGCGCCTCTCCGCCCGGGTCCAGGTCAGTTACTGCGGCAACTCCATGGCGAAGTCGGTGGAGATCGGTTCCATCTGCCGCCCGGTCGTGGTGGAGGCGGTAAAGGCGGCGCATTACCACGCCATCTGATCCCTCCTTCATAACTTTCTTAACTACAGAGAGCAAACTCTAGTGGTCACAGGGGCCTGTGGCTTAGCCAGGACATAGCGCCGGGCTTCTAACCCGGATGCCGGGGGTTCGAATCCCTCCAGGCCCGCTCCTTCATCATGAAAACCACTGAAATGGTTTTCGAAAACCGCCTGAAACTTCGTATGAGCGATTCTACAAAACATATATTCCCGGAGCGTGAAGCATCTGTGTGACTTTCACGCGGCCAATCGCCCTTCTTCTGGTCTTTGTTACAGCCGTCGTTCTCGTCGCATACCCCCTGATCGCAACAGCCCCCTCCCATGACCCGCAGATCCCCCGGGCTGAAACCGTCTGCGCGGGGAACGGGGCGGCGATCATGATCGAGGGGATCTGCGCCGCGGAGGTCGTCACTCTCACCGACCCCGGGGGTGTCGGCCACACGGTCGGCAGAGGCGTCCTCAGGCCCACCGCAGACGGTGGCAACACCACATGGTACCTCTTCAGGTACGACACAGGCAACGCGGGCACCCCGGAATACTGGATCACCAATGAACCGGCGATGGTCTTCTCCGACGACTACCTCGACGCCGTCGAACCCTTCCCCTACAACGGCATCTGGGAGGTCGGGATCGACGACGGGGCCGGTACGGTCAGTGTGCGGGTCCGGGTCGGCGAGTGAGAAAGGCGTTCTCTTCCCCCACAGGATGCGGCCCTTCTTACGTCAAGAAAAAAAGAGTTTAATGGATCTTCGTGCCGGGCGCGACATCGCGCAGGGGCATGAGAAGGGAGGCCTCTTCGCCCGCGGCCAGGATCATGCCGCGGCTCTCGATCCCGAAGATCTTCGCGGGTTTCAGGTTCGCGATCATGACGACGTTCTTCCCGACAAGTTCCTCGGGGGAGTAGAACGTGGCGATGCCGGAGACGACCTGTCTCTGCTCGTCGCCGAGGTCGACCATGAGCCTCAACAATTTCTTCGAACCCTTCACCGCTTCCGCGCTGACGACGCGGGCGACCCGGAGGTCCATCGCCGCGAACTCGTCGATGGAGACCTCAGAGGTCTCTTCTGCTGCTTTCATCTCTTTCATCCGTGCTTCACTCACGCGCATTTCCAGTATTTTTTCCAGTTCGGCAACCTTCTCGTCCTCGATCTTCGCAAAGAGGGGTTCGGGTGCCGGCAGGGGCCCGCTCTGCACCGACTCGAGCGCTTCGCTGATCCGGTGGGTAGAGACGCTGTCCGTATAGCCGAGCATCGCCCAGGCCCGTCCCGCGGCGTCTGGCATGACCGGCTCGATGATGAGGGCGAGGGCGCGGGCGAGCTGGAGGCAGTTGATGATCACCTGCTCCGCGGCGGCCCGGTCGGTCTTGACCAGTTTCCAGGGGGCGTTGTTCTGGATGTAGGTGTTCCCGTAGGCCGCGAGCGCCATCATCGAGTCCACCGCGTTCTTGAACTCGTACTCCCGCACCGAGACGTCCAGCCCCTCAAGGCAGCGCCCGATCTCGGAGAGGACCTCCGGGTCGGCCTGGCCGGGCGGGACGCCGCCGAAGAACTTGTGGGCGAAGTGGAGGGTGCGGTAGAAGAAGTTCCCGAGAGTGTTGACGATCTCGGTGTTCACCCGCTCCTGGAAGATCCTCCAGGAGAAGTTCAGTTCCTTCGTGTGGCTCGTGTATGAGAGGAGGTAGTAGCGGAGGTAGTCGGCCGGGAGGCCCTGGTCCAGGTAGTCGTCGTTCGTCCAGACGACATAGCCGCGGGACTTCGAGAACTTCTGGTCCTCGAACTTCACCATGCCCGAGGCGACCACCGCATGGGGCGTCCCGTAGCCGGCGCCGTGGAGGAGGGCGGGCCAGAAGATGCAGTGGTGGTAGATGATGTCGCTCCCGATGAAGTGGGTGACCTCGCCGTCGCCGCACCAGTAGCGCTTCCAGTCGTTCCCGGTCTTCTCGGCCCACTCCTCGGTGAAGGAGATGTAGCCGATGGGAGCGTCCACCCAGACATAGACCACCAGGTCGTTCCTGCCCGGGAACTTCACGCCCCAGTCAAGTGTCCTGGTGATGCACCAGTCATGGAGTTCGTCCTTCACCCAGCCGATGGCATAGTTGCGGGCATTCGTGGTGCCGGAGAGGCCGTCGAGATAAGTGAGGAGGAAGTCCTTGAACTCGCCGAGCTTGAAGAAGAAGTGCTCCTGTTCACGCATCTCCGCGGGCGACCCGCAGACCTTGCAGACCGGGTTCTTGATCTCGCCGGGCTCCAGGTGGCGGCCGCAGCCCCGGTCGCACTCGTCGCCCCGCGCCTCCGCCCCGCAGTACGGGCAGATCCCCTCCACGTACCTGTCGGGGAGGAAACGGTTGCACTTCGTGCAGAAACTCTGCTGGATCGTCTGCGAGTAGACATAGCCGTTGTCGATCAGGGCCTGCACCATCGATTGGGCGCGGCGGTGATTGGCCGCGTCGTCTGTCATGCCGAAGTGGTCGAAGGTGATCTCCATGCGCTTGAAGGTCTCGTCGAAGTGCGCGTGGTAGCGCTCCGCGAGGACACGGGGGGTCGCACCCTCCTGCTCGGCGCTGATCACGATCGGGGTTCCATGGTTGTCAGACCCGCAGATGAAGACCACGTCCTCACCGCACCGCCTGAGATACCGCACATAGAAGTCGGCAGGGACATAGGTCCGCAGATGCCCGAGATGACAGGGGCCATTCGTGTAGGGAAGCCCGCATGTCACCAGCAACGGTTTGCCACTCATCTGTATCCTCTTGGCGGTGAAGATATACATAGATTATTTAAATGGGGTTTGCCGTGGAAACCCCCATAAGGGGTTTTCAAAGAGCGGTTCAGCCGAGTTCGAAGGTCGTGACGCCGTAGACACGGTCGAGGGGAACATCAGGCGGGGCGCCGCGGTAGATCCTCGCGGTCTCGAAGACCTGCACCATGCCGCGCGCCCTGGCGAGGGAGACGGCGGCAGGGTTCGGTTCGGGGACATCGAAGAAGACCGGGGCGTCCGGGACCGAAGCCAGCAGACCGTCGAGCAGGGCCTCCGCTGCGGCGGGAGTGTCGGCAAAGAGAGGGCCGATCTTGTAGCCCTCGAAGCAGGGCCGCACCACGCCGTACCCGGCGATGCCGTCGCGGCCAGAGAGAGCGAGTGCGGTCGCGCCCTCTTGCAAAAGCCAGGGCGCGAGGAATTTCGGCCGTGCCGCGGAGAAGATGCCGGCATCGTAGGCAACGAGGTCGGCGAAGGGGACCGCGGACGCAGGCACCAGACCGGCGGGCATTGTGCCGCCCCCCGTCCCCCTGTACCTGATATTCCGGTATATGACGTCGAAACCGAGACGGTCGTGATACTTCTGCTGCATCGCAAGGACGCCGTCGCCGCCGATCGTCCGGTCTCCTGCATGGGCGAGTGCGGCCCTGGTAACAGCAAGACCGTACCCCCGCCCCCTGACGTCCGGCCTGACGATGAGAAGGCCGAAGAAGGCGAAGCGGTCGCCGTACCGCACCATCGAGGAGCAGGCGACCGGGTCGCCGTCCGCCTCGGCGATGAAAAAGCCCTCGGGGTCCTGGGCATAGAAGGCGTCGGCGTCATGGAGGCCGGGGTTCCAGCCTTCATCCCGCGCGAGGGTGATGGCGAAGTCGACGTCTTTTCGCTCCATCTGCCTGACAGAGAGCCTGCTGTCCATGGAGATCCCTCTCCGCACCGGCACATCTGCCTTTCCTTTCGATCATCCCTATATGGGAGGAGGGCGATTCACTATCCGATGAAGCGGATTGCTGTCAGGACACGCTCATTCGGGGCTGAGGTCGGGAAACCGGCAGTCGACGAACTCGCTCCCTGGATAGAGGAGAGGCGGGGGATAGGCGGCGACCTCACGGCCTATCAGATAGAGCGCTCTTTCGGCCTCCAGCAGGGCGTGGACATCCCCTGCGCGGGCGGGCGCTTCTATGCGCGGCGCGTGCTCGGCTGCCTTGAAGGCATCGAGGGGACGGCGGTGACCGGGGAGGTCGGCGTCCGGGCGGAGGAGGCGGTCGCGGATGTCAGGATGCTTGCCCGTCGGCAGAAGGGCCTCTGGTTCGCCCTGCCCGCGCCCTCCCTCTTCAGGTTCACGGACACGTATTACGGCGACGACGACGAGATGAAGGAGGAGGTCGTCGATGCCTTCGGCCGCCTGATGCGGGAGATGCGGGACGCGGGTGCAGGCGGTCATGTGCTCCTCGCGGAGGAAGCCGGGGAGATCGAACTGGAGGGGCTTGCAGGGAAGAAGGTCTGCTTCTTTCCCCTGAAGAGAGAGAGGGCCCTGCTCGAAGTCCTGCTCGAACACCAGACGACGCTGGTCACCGACCCGGCCGGGATCGCCATGGCCGCGCGTCTTGCCGACGAATACGAGGTCCGCGAACTCGCCGTCCTCCACCCGGCCCACGAGGACCTGATAGCGGCCGCCGGCCACTTCGACCCCGACGAGATCGCGGCCGCGGGCTACACAGAGGAGGGAGAGGAGGAGAGGTGGAAGGCCCTCCGCGAAGAGGCCTACATCCTCAAATAGACTCGGCGACCGTCACAAGAGTGTCGAAGTGGTGGGTCCGCTTGAGGAGCCAGAAGAAGAAGCGGTCGAGGAGGGAGAAGGTGAAGTTCCCGCCCGCGGCATTGGGGTGGCCGCCGCCGCCGAACTCCCTGGCGATGAGGTGGCTGATCGGCGGCACGGATCTGATGGAGAAACGGCCGTTTTTGGAGACGACCACCTCGATGTCGGTCCCGAGGGCGTCCCTGATCGCGTGGGCCGTCTCCGAAGGGTAGCCGTGGAGGGGGGCGAAGGCGATCTTATATTTTTTCCCGTAGATCTTCGCCTGCCTGATGCTCGCCTGGATGTCGGCGTCCATATCGGCCTTCATCTCGGCATACACCCCCTCGACCCGGCGGTCGGTGAACTTTCCCTGCATGAGGAGGTTTCGCACATAGGTGAGGTGCTGGCGGCGCTGGGTCACCTGACCGAGGACGTCTGACCGCGGGTCCTCCTTCTTCCAGAGGTCATAGTCGCAGACGACCCTGGCGACCTCCGCGGCCGTCCCGTCGCCGGGCATGATATCCCGGGCGACGACGCCGGTGGCGCAGACCGTCGTGTCGATGTGGAGGAGAGAACAGTGCGGTTCGACGAGCGCGGTCTCGGCGTCGGTCCAGCGGTGATGATCGCGCCACTCGACCTTCCAGCCATTCCCTGTCGCCCTCTTCACGATACCCTCGACCCCCTTCTGGTACCCGAGGTCGCTGATCGAGAGGACGTCGCCCCGCCCCTTGCAGCCTGCGATGAGGGCGAGGATCGCGGTATACCGACCGACCGACGAGAAGATCGTCGTGATCTTCCCGTACTTCATCCTGAGGACGGCGTCGGCCCCGGCGGCGTCGAGATCGTTGTGGGTGAGGTGAAGAACCCCGGCCTTCCTCCCCTCGACCGCGGCGACAATGTCCTCGTCTGTAGTCTTCCTGCCATCGATGACGCTAACCATTACCTACATTCTGGGAGCAGAGGCATAAAAAGGGCGGCGGTGGCAACCGCATCATTTATTAATCGGAAATACCAACATGTAGTGGTCGCCCTAGTAGCTCAGACTGGGAGAGCGCCAGACTGAAGATCTGGTTGTCCCCGGTTCAAATCCGGGCTGGGGCACTTATACCTACTTTCCTAATGCCCTTTTTCAAAAGAATCCTTCTGCGCCCTTCTTCCCCGGGAGTTTTTCGACATTCAAGATCGCCATTAAGTTCCTCCTCAGCCGCCTCGAAAATACCGAAGCAGTTTACCGGGATTCAATGGCCCTTTTAAAATAGGAGCTTCATAAAGTAAAAAAAACAGCCCGTCATAATCTTTCATCAAAGGTGGACAAGGGCGGGCTCATGTTCTTCTCGGCCTCCTGGTAGGACCGATAGAAGTCACGATAGAGAGGGATCGTATCCTTCTTCTTTTTTGTCAGGGCCCTCTGAAAACCGTATTTCAGATAGAACCCCTCTGAGTTCGGTTTGGAGTCGACCGTGATCATGCGGCACCCCACATAGCAGGAGAGGCGCATGGCGATGACCACCGTCTTCAGCAGCATGGCCCGGCCGACGCCCCCGACCTTCATACTCCTGGTGTGTCGCCAGCCGTGCGATCTTCAATGCGGGGTAGTGCGGATACGGGTACCACTCCTCGCCGTCGCCTTCGTTGATGCCTTTCCTGATGATGCAGTCGTTGGTGAGCGTGAAAAAGCCGGCAACCCTACCCTCGCAGGATACGACCCGCGTAACGGACAGCCGTGCACTCTGGTTCTCAAGGGCATCTTCGATCAGGAACTCCGTCAGATCCGACTCTCCGCACTGGAACGATGAAACATCAATGTCCTCGTTGAGAAGAGAAAAAGAGAGTTTTTCGATGGGTATTTTTGTGTTCAAAGTCGCATCTCACGTGCGAGGATGGCGGCTTCGCGGATCAACTCGCGGCCGTCATCGGTGTCTGTGGGGTTGTCCAGATACTCCTGGAACCGCTTCGCGTCCTCCCCCTCCAGGACGAGCCCAAGTTCAATCGGTTTTGCCATACTTCCACCTCCGATCGCAGGGAGTGTCCTGCACGGACATCCCGTATGATATGTAATACTACGGGGGTGCCGGTACTAAAAGATTTCCTCAGAGAGCCGGGGAGGACACTGGTCCTGCAAAAGGTAGTGCCGCCACCCTTCACGTCCTCTCCGTTCTGGCACTCGCCTTCATCTCGCCAGTCATGCGATGAGGGCCTGCACTGCCAGGAAGACCCGGCCTGAGGCGCGTGCTATGATCTTCCACACCCTGGTTGAGATGCTGCCCGGTCCACTCCCTGGCCTTCCGCAGGGATTCGAGGTCAACCTGTGACCGTAAGGTGTCGGCGCACGGCGCTGGACGGTGACGGCATGTCGCCCTATCGCAGGGCCGTTATAGTCATATCATTCCTGTTGAGCCTGCTTTTTCGACCTGCCTTGCCATTGCGAGCATATACCGCGCAATGCGAGGATTATTATATTTTCCAATGTATCACACTTCCCGAAATCCACCGGCACGAGGCCATGGCCCGTTGACCGGGGAGAGGAGAAGAGAATGATGCGTACACGCAGTATAACAGGTATGGTCCTGCTCATCGTCCTGTGCACGGCCCTGCTACCGGCAGGGGCGCTTGCCGCAGAGGAGATCGATCCTCTCTCACTCAGCAGGGCACCAGGCGATGACGGCGCACTGCAGTCCGGGACGTCCGGCGCCGTGCCGTCGGCAGAGGCGACCACGATCTGGGAGGGACCGGTGACCGTCGACCCTGATGGGACATTCACGATCAGGCCGGTCAACACCGACACCGACGTTGAGGTCGACCGCAACACCCCGCTCGGAGCACTCGATGCCGCAGCAGAAGCAGGGAACTTCTCGTATGAAATCTGGGAGGCAGAGTGGGGGTTCTATGTCAACAAAGTCAACGACATCGCCGTGAGTGCGGAGGATAACGAAACGACAATCTGGTGGTTCTATGACGTCGCGACAGCCTATATCACAAACAACGCGACATATAAATCGCTCCGCAACGACGAGGAGATCAGGCTCATCTACGCGCCCCAGACAGCATCTTTCGAACAGACCGTGGAGAGCGCAACCATTGCCGTCGACATGACGATCCGTCTCGCTGGGGAGGACACAGCGAACTTCACGGCAGAACCTACGAGCGGGCCAGCGCCGCTCACCGTGCAGTTCAACGACACGAGCACGGTCAGGGACGTCACCTCATGGTTCTGGGACTTCGGAATCGCCGGCGCCACCTCGACGGAGCAGAACCCGGCGTTCACCTATACCCGGACAGGCCTCTACAATGTCTCCCTGACCGTGACAGATGCACAGAACAAGACATCGACCGCAACAAAAGAGGAGTTGATAGACGTCACACCGACAAATGCCTCGTCGGCGGCGACCTTCTCCGCGGACGTCACCGCAGGGGAGGCCCCGCTCACAGTCCGGTTTACCGACCTGAGCACGGTGGAGAACATCTCCTCGTGGTACTGGGACTTCGGCGACGGCTATATGTCGACACGGCAGAACCCGATCTACACCTACCATGAACCGGGGCTCTTTGCCGTCACCCTCACCCTGACAGATGCGGAGAACGTCACCTGGAACACATCGGCGGAAGGCTTCATCAATGTCAGCGGATCCGCAGGGACGATCGGTTTCACCGCAAACAGGACGTCGGGATCGACCCCTCTGGCCGTGCAGTTTACCGACCTGAGCACGGTCGTGAATATCTCCTCGTGGCTCTGGGACTTCGGCGACGGCAACACCTCGACAGAGCAGAACCCTGCCCATGCCTACACCGCACCGGGCAGCTTTGACGTCAACCTCACCGTGTACGGCGAGAACGCCACACCTGGCCGGGAGATAAAGGAAGACTACATCACCGTCACGGCATAGGGGAGAAAGATCCCTGACTCTTTTTCCCGGCCCTTCAGAGAAAGGCGAGGGCCGGGCCCTGTCGCACTCCTGCCGGGGCGGCATATCCTGTGTAACAGGGCAACCGGTAAAAGCAAAAACAGAGACCGGAATACATCACTAGAGGCAGGACAGGGAAAGAGATACACTGCCGGGTCAGACGTGAGGACATGAGATCGGTCACTATTGGCAGGAACCTCTTCTACAACGGCGACTGCATCCGCGGCGCCGCGGAGCACCTGGAGACGGACTCCGTCGACCTGCTCATCACTGACCCGCCGTACGGGATCCATGGCGACAGGATGGACCGCCACTACAACAGGGACGAAGAGTTCGTGGTGGATGGCTACGTCGAGGTCCCTGAAGAGGAGTACGGGGCATTCAGCGAGGGCTGGATCAGGGAGGCCGAGCGGATCCTCAGGCCAGGCGGTTCCCTCTATATCGTCTCCGGCTACACAAACCTCTACCACATCCTCCACGCCCTCCGCCAGACCTCCCTCGAGGAGGTGAACCACATCATCTGGAAGTACCCCTTCGGCGTGTACACCAGCCGAAAATATGTCTCATCCCACTACCACATCCTTTTCTACGAAAAGCCCGGGGGAAAGCGGACCTTCAATCTGGAGGCGCGCTTCGGCAGGGAGGAGAGGGCAGAGGACGGCGGATGCCTCAACTACCTTGACCGGGAAGACGTCTGGACCATCAACCGGGAGTACAAACCGGGCAGGGCGAAGAACAAGAACGAACTCCCGACGGCACTCCTCACCAAGATGATCCAGTACAGCAGCAACGAGGGCGACCTCGTCTGCGACCTCTTCCTCGGCGGGTTCTCGACGGCGATCGCGGCCATCGGGCTGAACCGGCGTTGTGTCGGCTTCGAGGTCTCGGAGACGATCTTCGAGGCCGGGGTACGGGAGACGGTGAAGGTGCAGCCAGGCGAACTCCTGGAGACAGTGCGTCGCCCGGTCGTCCGCGGCCCGGCAAACCTCAGGAAGAGGTGGCGGCCGGAGGACCTCCGGAGACTCAGGACGAGGTACCGACAACTCACGAAGAAGGGCGCAACGAAGAAGACGGCCGTCGAAGTCCTGGGCGAGGAGTTCGGCAGAGGGCGGTGGGCGATCAGTTATGCCCTGGAGAGGGCGGGCGTCGAGAGCAGGAGGAAAAAAAGAGGGGCGGAGTAGAAGGGGCGTGCTCTGGTCGACGTGTCTTCCTCATCATATGAGGAGAAGCACGTGTCCACCGCCTTCCCCACAATCTATGCCTGGGGACTCCTCGCTATCGCTCGTCGTCCCCTGATCTTAGGATAGGGACCGGGAAGACAGAGCAGATATCCTGAAGAGGGAGAATTGCAATCCACCCCCCTATCCTGATAGTGAAGGGTGCGAGCATTCGTGAGCTGATCAAAAATTCTCCAGAGCCAGAAAAAAATCAGGGCTGAGGCCGTCACTCGGCCGCCAGCGCCACGATCGGGGAGAGTTTCGAGGCCTTCCAGGCAGGGTACACGCCCGAGAGGACGCAGACTCCCGTGCCCACCAGCATACCCCAGACCACATTGAGGAGGGACTGGGGGGCGAAGAGGAATGAGATGTCCTGCAGGACCAGCATGATCAGCACCCCACCGCCGAGCAGGCTGAGGATGCCGCCGATCACCGAGCCGATGAACCCCAGGATCGCCGCCTCGTACAGGAACATCCGGCTGATCTCGCCTCTTTTTACACCGATGCTCTTGAGGATGCCGATCTCACGGATACGTTCGTTCACCGACATCATCATGACATTGAAGATGCTCACCGCGGCGACGACAAGGGAGATCCCGGCAATGCCGGTCACCACAAGGGAGACTGTGCCGATGATGGAGTTGATCGACTCGATCAGGCCCCGCAGGTCCATGATCTCCACAGTCTTCTTCCTGCCGTTGAGACTCTTCTCGATCGCATCCTTCACCCCGTCGATCTCGTCGATGTCCCTGACCATGACCAGCACCTGGTCGTAGCCATTCGCCTTCCCCTCCAGTTCGTCGTACAGGCGGTCGGCAACGATGATCGAGTTGTAGGTGGAGATCCCGCTCCCGAAACCGCTGTCCTTCAGGATGCCGGCAACAAGGAGACTCTTTTCGTGTCCCTCGTCCCCGACCTTGACCCTGCTCCCGACCCTGAGGTCGTACTCCTTGGCGATCGAGGCCGAGACCAGGGCGCGGCTCCCGCCCCGGATCATCACGCCGTCTTCAAGTTCCACCACCTGCGGAAGGTCGTCGGGCGCAAGGCTGTAGATCGAGGCGAAACTCTCCTTCCCTTTCGTCGAGTACCTGACATAACTCGAACGGAACGGGACGACCGGGTTCTTTCCGCTCGCCTTCTTGATCTTGGAGAACTGCTGCTCGGTGATGAGTCTCTTCTCCGAGGAGACCCCGAAGACGCCCATCCCTGACGACGAGGGGTAGATACTCAGCTGCCCGCCCTTCTCGGCGAGGTCGCTTGTCACCGCCACCTGGAGGGCCGATCCCATGATCCCCATCGAGGTGATCGCAAAGACGCCGATGACGATCCCGATCACCGCAAGGAGGGACCGGAGAAAGTGGAGGCGCACGTTCCTCTTTGCCAGGTCCATGTAGATGTCGGCAAAGATCATGACTCCTCAATCCTCCCGTCCCTGATCCTGATCACCCTGTTGGCATATGTCGCGGTGGAGGGATCGTGGGTGACCATCACAATGGTCTTCCCGCCCTGGTTCAGTTCGGTAAGAAGGTCCATGATCTGCACGCTGGTCGTCGAGTCCAGGTTGCCGGTCGGTTCGTCGCAGAGGAGGATCGCCGGGTCATTGATGAGAGCCCGGGCGATCGCCACCCGCTGCTGCTGCCCGCCCGAGAGTTCGTTCGGGGTATGGGCGGCATGGCCCGCGTCGATCCCCACCCTTTCCAGGAGGGCGGCGGCCCTCCCGCCGTCGTCACGCCGCCGGTTCTTGACAATATAGGGGTACGCCACATTTTCCTGCGCCGTGAGGACGGCAATAAGATTGAATTTCTGGAAGATGAACCCGATGGAGTCTCGCCGCAGTTCGGTGAGGGCATCGTCGGAGAGGTCCTTCGTGTTTACGCCGTTGATGATGACGTCCCCGGCGGTCGGGGTGTCAAGACAGCCGATCTGGTTCAGGAGAGTCGACTTGCCCGAACCCGACGGCCCCATGATCGCCACGAAGTCCCCCTTCGGTATCGACAGGGAGACATGGTCGAGAGATGTGACGTCCCCCGCGGCCAGGGGGTAGATCTTCGTGACGTCCCTGAGGCTGATGACCGCCTCCTCGTCCATCATGGCCTCCGTGAGTTCCTCAGGTCGTCGATCAGACCGGTCTTCTTCACGATCAGTCCGCAGGCGAGGATGGCAAGCACGCCGAGGATGGCGATGACAGGCAGGGGGAGACCGGCATCCGCATTCTCCGCACCCTCAGGGGCCTTCTTCTGGACGTATCCTCCCGCCTTGTCCAGGGAGACGGTGGTCGACTGCGTGTACAGGGTGCCGTCCGCGTCCCGGAACGAGATCAGCAGGGGGATCTCTGTGGCGTTCTCGACACGGCAGTTGAGGTCGAAGCTCGACAGATCGTCGGCCTCAAGACTGCCAAGGACATATTCGGGGTACGGGTTCTCGGGCACGGCCGGGTCGCCGGTGGTGACGACGACACCCCGCGCGGTGGTGAGACCGGCATTGGTGACGTCACCGCCGATCGAGTACGAACCGAACCCGCCCTTGACCTCGATGTTGTTCACGACCAGGTGGGCCATCGTCTTGGCGTCGCCAAAGACCACCGGGATCTCTATCCGGGTGGTGTGGGTGTTCGTGCCGGTGCGGTAGGTGACCTCAAACCCGAGGGTGGTCTCCTTCGTGGCCGTCAGGTCGAAGGTGAGATTGGCAGTGCCTGAGGGCGGGATGGCACCGGCAAAGTGGCCGGTCTGGACTGCCTCGATGCCGTCGCCGACCGGCACGACGGAGACGCCGCTGATCTCAGAGGAGCGGGGGTTGCCGATGACCAGTTGAATATGTTCCTTCTTGCCCTCGACAAAGGAGTCAGGGCGGGAGGTGACAAGGACGGTGACCGGGGTCTCGTCGACCGGGACAGGGATATGGGTGCTCAGGCTGCCGCCCTCACCGAAGTCCAGGTAGAACCAGGGGTAATAGGTGCCGGTGTGGGTGTTTGTCCCGGCCTTCACAGTGTAGGTGAAGGTCCGCTTCGCACCGGCACCGAGGGTGCCGACATTGCTGCCGACCTGTTCGCCGACAGAGGGGACCATCGTATCTTCAAGGAAGGCGCGACTGATCTGGACGGCATCGGTGCCGCCATTGGTCACCTCGATGCTGACGGTGGCGATGTCGCCGGGCATGAGAGACCCGGGTTCGATGTTGGTCTTCGTAACCGAGACCTGCGATGCAACTCCAGACGTGGATCCGGCGGTTGCGGCGCAGACAAGAACTATCAGCCCGATGATAAGGGCAAGGCCTGTACGATGATGCATATGAGTAACTCCGGCGCGGGGCACCGGCCCCGCAGATGTGTAAAACACTATGTACATTTTGTATTTAATAACTTACCATTTGTCAATAGAAGTGTTCATATAGTCACACCGGACGTACATTGATCTGCAGCAGGGGCCGCAGAGGCGACCCCTCTCCAGGTGAATAGATAATGGATAATGACACTTCCCTGATTAACGTTCTCATCGCTCCGAACCGCTTCTTCGGAGCGCTGGGTGCAGGAAGGGAGAGAATCGGTCTCCCTGCACTGATTGTCCTCGTTTCAGCACTCATCGCTGGAGCAGGAGCCTACCTCATGGCGTCTTCAATGACGATCGATGTCCCCGACGTCGACCCGGCCACCATGCAGATGATCGCCGGCGCCGGCGCTGCTCTTGTCGCCGTCTTCATGACGCTCTTCGCCTGGGCGATCGGGTCCCTCGTCATGCACGGGATCGTGAAACTCCTCGGCGGCACCGGGTCGTTCAAGTCGACGCTCTCCACGGTCGGTTATGCAAGTCTCCTGCAGGTCTTCGCAGGCCTGCTGACGCTCGCAGTCTTTCTCATCTACCACCCTGACGTCGACGCCATCGTCACGGGCGGGGTGGCGGCGCTCGGCACGATGGCCCCTTTCATGGCCGTCACCGCCATCATCAGTTTCGTCGTCCTCATCTGGTCGGTCGTGATCGAGGCCTACGGCCTTCTCCACGCCCATGACCTCCCCCTCGGAAAGGCCCTCATCGCCCCGGCAGTCATGGCGATCATCAGCATGTTCTTCGGCCTCATCTGAGGCCGGGAGAGAGCACCTCCCTGCACACACCTCAGATCAGGCGGTCGTGGGGACCGCCTGGTCCGTCATCACCAGAGATGGATTTCCGCCCGACCGCACCGCACGCACATCACCACTTCACTTGCGTGGCGATCGGGCGGCCCGGTTTTTCGGCGCATGACTTTTTTTATCGCTTTTTTTTGTTTCGAAACGACCCCGTTCCCTGTCAGGCCGCGGATATACAATGGACCGGACTCTTCGAGGTGCGAACGATAGCGAGCATGAGAAGACAGAGAACCAAAGACTCTCTGAGCAGGCAAATGTTTCAGAGCAAAAATTTTCAAAAAAAGACGGACCGACACCGCCGGAACCGGATGCTCCTCAGTCCCCGGCGACAGTGTCAGGGCTGAAGACATCCTCGATGGTGACACCAAAATAACGGGCGATCTTGAAGGCGAGGTCAAGGGAGGGGTCGTACTTTTTCTTCTCGATGGCGATGATCGTCTGCCTCGTCACCCCCAGCTCCAGGGCTAGCTGCTCCTGGGTGAGGTCGTGCATCGCCCTGAAAACCTTGACCCGGTTATTCATCCTCACCCTCGCTCCAGTACGGTTTCATCGCCAGGATCCAGAAGATCAGGTACAGAAGGATGATCCCGCCCGAGAGGGAGAGCAGGAAGAACCCGTCATTGACGGCCTGCTCCAGCTGAAGCAGGAGACCGGAGACCACAAAACCTGCCCCGAAAAAGAGCATCAAAAACAGGGCGACCCGCAGGGTCTTCAGGGCCACCTGCTCGTCGAGTCTCGCCAGGCGCTCGTCCCAGAGCACGCCTTTCACCCGCTGCCGACAGACAAACATCAGGAGGAGGGCGACATAGAAGGATAACTCGGCAAGGTTGTCATAGCCAGCAACCAGGGCTACCCCGAAGACAGCCGCCTCTGCAAGGGCGATCAGCGCAATACAGAGGAAAAAACGGCTTCGATCCATGGACTGTGTAAGTACATGTGTTCGCGACCCATGTTAATATAACTTGACATGGAGGAGGGAGGGGCCCCCTCACTCCGTCGCCAGGTCATAGATGCGGGAAAAATACCGCGCCTGAAAGATGAACAGAGGGATGAAAGCCAGCACTTCAAGGACGAACACGACAGCGTCCTGGGGGATGAGCGCGATGACGGCAACGATCGCGTTCATAAAGGCCGAGATGAGCACCACCGCAATGACATAGTCCCAGAAGCCGAGGCGATCGATCAGCCCCCAGATCTTCCTCACGGAAAATGCGGCAAAAAATCTCCGCTCCCGTGCAAACCTGACCCCTGCAAGGTTTGCCATCAGGGCCGTGAAGAGATAGACGACGAAGACGACAAGAAAACCACCGATGATCTCGGGAAGGACCGGTTCGATCGCATTCACGCCCTCAATCTCGTACACGACGGCGACGTACCCGAAGAGCAGAATGCCGGCCACAAACGCCGGGGTGGTGTAGACGAACCAGATCACGAGGAGCTTTATCCCGTCCACACACGACCGCAACGACCACTCCACCGGCGGTGCAGGCTCCTCCCCGCGCAGTATCCGCGTGATATGCCCGAAGAAGACGGGGAAGAGGACAAGACTGACCAGCAACGCGAGCGCATCCTTCCACCGGCCCCAGAACGCACCCTGTGTGTACGCCGCGGCATCCATGAACAGTGCACTGAAATCCATCGACATATCCCGTTTGTATCAGGTGTGCGACCGAGCGATAAGAACTCTCGGATCCCGGGCAGGAAAGGAGGAAGCACCTACCATTGGGGCGGCACCCCCGCGCATCCACCAGAAAAGAGAAGATGGCCGGGAAGACCTCACCCGGCCGCACAGAGTTCAATCAGCATTGCTGTTCACGGTATAGACGATATAGGTCGCCCAGTCCTTCCATGGAAATGGACAGATGAGCGGGTCGCCCATCGCCCCCCAGGCGCTCTACTCCTGATAGGGGCCGCAGGGAGCGGAGCACCAGGGCAGTACAGAGCACAGATTTCATCTTCTATCTCTCCTGTTTTCACAACAAAGATTACCATGAAAAACACCCCCGATATTTTTCATAGAACCGCCTGAAACTTCGTTTCATGAGCGATTCATCAGAGAGCATGCGGACGACGACATCACCCCATGACAGCACCGCGACCCGTCACCCCCTTGACGATCTGGAAAAGACAGTTTGAATATAAATAAGGATCTCGCGGTTCGTAGATCGGGGGCAGGATGTTACGGAAAAAACGCTTTTCGTAACCTTAAATGAGGTGCTAACACACTTCAGGCAAAAAACCTGTCCAGAGCACTCATCAACTCAGGCGGGTACACGGGCTTCTGGAGAACCTTCATGACATGTCCGCGATATTTCTCGCGCTCCCCCTTGAGGAGGGGGCAGGCGGTGAAGAGCATCACCGGAAGGGATGAGAGGGCGGGATCGGCCAGGAGTGCGTCGAGGAACTCCCATCCGTTGAGAGGTTCCATCAGCACGTCGAGGAGGATCAGGTCAGGCCTGGAAACACGGGCGATCCCGAGGGCTTCTGCAGCATTCCCTGAGACGACCGGTTCGTACCCGCCTCGCTCAAGGAGGAGCGAGACCATCTCAAGGGTGGGACGGTCGTCGTCGACGACCAGGATCCTACGCCCCATGATCGCATCCCTGCCACAGGACGATCGTAAATGTGCTTCCCTCACCAGGCACGCTCTCGACCCGGATCTCTCCCCCATTCAGGCGGGCATATCTCTCGGCGATGGAAAGACCGAGCCCCATCCTGTTGAAGGTGCGAGTCGTCCTCTCCCCGTCGGCAAGATAAAATGGTTCAAAGATTGTCCTGATCTTCCCGGGCTCGATCCCGATGCCATTGTCCTTCACCATGACGTACCGGGCGGCCCCGTCCTCGGCGTACGAGATCTCGACGACTTTCGGGGGTTCGCTGTACCGGACGGCATTGGTGATGAGGCTCTCAAGAACGATGAAGAACTGGTCATGGTCCACATCGATCACCGTATTTTCCGGGATCCTGAGGGTTATCGACACATCGTCGCCAGAGTCATGACAGGCGAGCACCTCGCCGACAATACCCGCAAGGTCGACAGGGGCACGGTCGCACCATACTTTCCCCCCCTCAAGAAGGCTCAGTTCCAGCATCCTGTTCACGGCATTCTTCTCGCGGCTGATATTCTCCATACAGATCCCGAGAATACGGCAGACCTCGTCATCGAGACCGTACTTCTGCCTATCCTCAAGGAGGAGATAGAGGTAGCCGAAGACCGGTTGGAGAGGAGTCCTGAGTTCGTGGGCCGCCGTGGTGATAAAGTCCTGCCGCCTTTCGGCCTCTGCGGCACACATCCTGACCGCGGCCTCCCCGGCCGAACGTGCATCCCTGAACGCCTTCAGGGAGGCGACATCAAGGACCGAACACCGGTGCTCGGGCATGCCGGGAACGCAGGAGAGAAGCACAGGCACCGGTCGTCCCGAAGGATCATGGAAAAAGGTCTCGTAGTGGAGAACCGCGGCCCCCCTCTCCAGCACCCCGCAGAAGGTCTTCAGATCAGTGTGATCTTCCCAGACCGAGGCAAGGGGCATGCCTGAAATCTCGTGAACCGACAGACCCAGGATCCCGGCGAGGGCGGGATCGGCCCGGGTGATCTGGAGGCTTTTTGCGTCGAAAAAAAAGGAAGGGCCTTTTTTCAGGATCGAGCCTGGAATTCTGCCTGACCCGGCGCCAAAGAGGGTGACAGCCGTCATCCCCCAGAGATAGAGCATGGTGAAGAGAAAGAGAATGACCGGGTCAACGGCATAGCCGCCGAAGGCGAGGAAGAGTGTCACTGCCGTGTACCCGGAGGAGAGTGCCGCGGCCGTCCATATCGACCTGTTCGAGTACCAGGTTGCCACGACCACGAGGGGGATATAGTAGAGATAGGATATGGCGAACCCCGCAGTGTGCATGAGGGAATAGAGGACGATAAGGAAGAGAAGGCCGAAGAGCGGACCGTTGATCCCGATCAGGTACAGCCACCGCCTCAGGTCCCAGGGGGAGATCATGGGGGCATTCCAATCCCTCGACATCATGCGCACAGAAATGTGAATCCAACGATTATATATTGCCTTCTTTTTATTTCAAAAAATAACGGCGTTGAAATAAGAAAACGCGCACAATAAATCAGAGCGGATCAAAACCTCAGAACATGCGTCCGTATGTCTTTGTCAACCTTGCAATGAGCGCCGACGGGAAGATCTCGACACGAGAGCGGCGCCAGGTGAAGATTTCAGGAACAGACGATTTTCAGCGTGTCGACCGACTCAAGGCCGTCGCCGACGGCATCATGGTGGGAATCGGCACCATCCTCTCTGACAACCCATCCCTCACAGTCAAGTCTGCAGACCTGAGGGCCGCGCGCAGAGAGGGAGGGCGTGATGAACACCCGGTGCGGATCATCGTCGACTCGGCGGCACGGACGCCGCCTGACGCCGACATCCTCATGAA
Organism: Methanofollis sp.; assembly: GCF_028702905.1. Classification (NCBI taxonomy): domain Archaea; kingdom Methanobacteriati; phylum Methanobacteriota; class Methanomicrobia; order Methanomicrobiales; family Methanomicrobiaceae; genus Methanofollis; species Methanofollis sp. Next base: position 11,770 of record NZ_JAQVNX010000013.1, on the reverse strand, counting down.
GGGAGAGGGGCTGAGGATCATTGCGGTCTCTGCGTCCGCACCCGCAGACAGAGTCAGCACCCTCAGGGAGAAGGCAGAGGTGATCGTCGCAGGGGAGGAGTGGGTCGACCTCGGGAGACTCATGGACGAACTCGGCGCCCTCGGCATCGGTCGGTTGATGGTCGAGGGAGGGGGGACACTCATCTGGGGGCTCTTCAGGGCAGGCCTTGTCGACGAACTCATCACCTATGTCGGATCGGTCGTCATCGGCGGCAGGGACGCACCGACACCTGCGGACGGGGAGGGCTTTGTCGCGGAGGACGCGTTTCCGCGCCTTGAACTTGTGGGTGTCGAAAAGATCGACGACGGCGTCCTGCTCAGGTGGACGGTCAGAAAAAAGGAGTGAAAAGGATTACTTCGTCCCCTTGGCACCGAGGACATTGTCCCAGATCTTGAACTTCGTCTGTGCGTCCGTGCCCAGCGGCCGGTCCATCACGACCCAGACCTGGACGCGGTCGTCGCCGGCCGTTCCGTTAAACTCAAGGCTCTGCCCCCTGGAGAGGGAGCGGCCCGAGGGCTTGGTGAGGGACTTCGTCTCCGTCTTGCCGTCAGAGCGGGTGACGGTGGCGGTGAACTCCTTCACATTCTCCTGGCCGAGGCCGCCGCTGAACGTAACGGTGATGCCGCGGTAGATCGGGTCCTTCGCCGCCTCGGCTTTGACAAAGTAGTTGGCAGGGATGACATCGGTTCCAGACGGTTCGAGGGAGACCGTCTGAGTCGTCACGGGCACGGTCGTCGCAGGTGTGGCGGTCGGGGTCGGGGTCGCCGCGGGCGACGATCCGGTGCATCCGGCAGAGAGGGCAAAAACTGCCAGTACTGCCAGAACAAGCATAAGAGCAACGCGTTTCATGCTTTCATCTTTGAATTTCCTCTATTTGAGCATTGTGCCAGAACGGGCAAAACTATATCTGGAACTCTTCACCTCTCCGGGTGGGGCTGAAGATGCAGGAGATCTCCATACTCATCGGTGGAAAGGCAGGGGAAGGGATCAATATCGCGGGTTCGGTCGTCGTCCGGATCCTCTCGGCATGCGGGTTGCGGGCGTACATGTACTACGACTACCCCTCTCTCATCAAGGGGGGGCATAATTTTGCGGTCATCAGGGCGGCGGAGGAAGAGGTCCACTGCCACAGGGAGAAAGTCGATCTCATCCTTGCAATGGACCAGGAAACGGTGCGGCGCCATGCAGACCGGCTCAGGGAGGGCGGCGAGGTCATCCATGACGCGGGCGTCGTGAAGGGCGACGGGATCGGCGTGGACCTCGACGCCATCGTGACAGAGGAAAGGGCCCCGCCGATCACCCGGAACTCCGCGATCATCGGGGCCTTCTGCAGGGCCTGCGGGATCCCCTGGACAACGGTCGAAGAGGTCTTTGCACGGGCGATCCCGAAAGAGCAGGAGGCGAACCTGCGGGTCGCACGCCGCGGCTACGATGTGTCACGGGAGGTGCTGCGCCTTCCCGCGACCGGCAAGAGACCTCTCCCGGCCCTCACCGGCAACGAAGCGATCGCCCTCGGCCTCCTCGACGCCGGCCTGGAGGGGTATGTCTCCTACCCGATGACACCCTCGTCGAGCATCCTCCACACTCTCGCAGGACTTGCCGACCGCTTCGGCATCAGCGTCGTCCACCCTGAAAACGAGATCGCAGTGATGCTCACGGCTCTCGGCGCCGCCTATGCTGGCCGGCGCGTGGCTGTCGGCACCTCGGGCGGCGGGTTCTGCCTCATGACAGAGGGCTTCTCCCTGGCAGGCATGGCCGAGATACCTGTGCTCGTCGTCCTCGCCCAGAGGCCTGGCCCGAGCACGGGCGTGCCGACATACTCAGGCCAGGGAGACCTCCTCTTTGCCCTCTCCGCAGGGCAGGGCGAGTTCCCGCGGATCGTCGCCGCGCCAAGCACGCCCGAGGAGGCATGGTACTGGGCCGGCGCCCTGATGAACCTTGCCTGGCGGTTCCAGACTCCGGCAGTCCTCCTCACCGACAAGAACCTCGGCGAGGGGATCTTCTCCTTCGGGGAGACGGAGAAAAGGCCGGTGCTGGGGCCGTCCCTCTGGGACGGGGAGGGGGAGTACAGGCGATACCTGGCCGGGACAGGCGGGGTCTCGTCCCTCGCCTTCCCCGGCACCGCGGGAGCGATGGTGAAGGTGAACAGTTATGCCCACGACGACCGCGGCATCACCACCGAAGACGCGGCAGTCATTGCGCGGATGGCAGAAAAACTCCAGGAGAAAGGGACGACAGCCGCACGGGTGCTCGAAGGCTACCCCTGCGTGGCGACCGCCGGCGACTCCGGCGCAGAAACCGCCCTCCTGTGCTGGGGCTCGACGGCCGGCGTCTGCACCGAGGTCGCAGGGCGCCGCGGCCTCAGGGTGGTCAGGCCGGTCGTCCTCTCGCCCTTCCCTGAGGCGCAGGTGAAGGCCGCACTTGCCGGGGCCGGGCGGATCGTCGCGGTGGAGGAGAATGTCACCGGCCAGCTCGCCCGTCTTGCGTCCCTCCACGGCATCAGGGCCGACGCCGTCGTCGGGAAGTACGACGGCCGACCCTTCGCCCTCGAAGAGCTGGAGAGGCGCCTGCAGGAGGTGACCGCATGATCTGGATCACCGGGGCGAAGAACACCTGGTGCCCGGGCTGCGGGAACTTCGCCATCGAACACGCCCTCAAGGACGTCCTCGCCGACCTCGCAGAGGAGGGGAGGCGGGCCGAGGACTTCGTGCTCGTCAGCGGCATCGGCTGCCATGCCAAGATCGCCGACTACCTCGCGGTCAACAGTTTCTATGCCATCCACGGCCGGACCCTCCCGGTGGCGGCCGGGATCAAACTCGCAAACCCCGGCCTCACCGTCATCGCCTGTGCCGGCGACGGCGACGCCTATGCCGAAGGGCTCGACCACCTCGTCTTTGCGGCGAAGAGGAACCAGGGCATCACCGCCATCATCCACGACAACCGGGTCTACGGCCTGACCACCGGCCAGTACACTCCGACCTCGTACGAGGGCTTCAGGGGACGTTCGACGCCAGGCGGCATCAGGGAGCGGCCGATCAACCCGGTCGCACTGATGCTCGCATCGGGAGCGACATTCGTCGCCCGGACATACACGCGGAAGATGGACCACCTCAGGGAGGTGCTGAAGGCGGCGGTCCTCCACCGCGGCTTCTCCTTCGTGGACGTGCTCCAGATCTGCGCCACCTACAACAACCTGACGGAGTACTACGACGACCGGGTCTATCTGCTCGAAGGGCACGAGACAGGCGACCTGAGCGGGGCGACGGCTAAGGCGAGAGAATGGGACTACTCGACCGACGCACCCATCGCCCTCGGCGTCTTCTACGAGGAGGAGGTACCCGTCGACCCCTGGCCCGCGATGGGGGGGGCCGGGCCTGAGGAGCGGGAACGCACGATCAGGGCCATTCTTCAGGAGAGGACATAGAGATACCGGCGACAATCGCCCTTCAGGGGGATCGGCCCCTTCAAAAACTATATATCCTGTCTCTCCCAGGGGGAGTCTGGTGATGTCATGATCTCGCACACGATGCTTGAGGCGCTGAACCGGCAGATCAACCGGGAACTCTACTCGGCCTACCTCTACCTCTCGATGGCGGCCTGGTTCTCGGCGGAGAACCTGCCCGGCTTTGCGAACTGGATGCGGGTCCAGGTGCAGGAGGAACAGTTCCACGCGATGAAATTTTTCGATTACTGTGCTGCACGGGGAGGGAGATTGACGATGCTCCAGATCGAGGCGCCGCCAAACACCTGGGACTCCCCCCTCGCCGTCTTCGAGGCCACCTATGCCCACGAGCAGAAGGTGACGAAGATGATCTACGACCTCGTCGATATTGCCGCAAAAGAGAAAGACCACGCCACCTCCAACCTCCTGCGGTGGTACGTGGACGAGCAGGTCGAGGAGGAGGAGAACGACACCGATATCCTGGGCAAATTGAAGAGAGTCGGCACCGACACGAACGCCCTTCTCATGCTCGACAAAGAACTCGGCATGAGGGTCTTCACTCCGCCGGCACCTGCCGGAAGCAGCGGTCAGGGCGCGCCCTGATCGCTCCCTTTTTTCCAGGAACGCGCTCTTGCCGGGGGCCTGCCTGCACGGGCCAGGAAGCGGCATTATGAGGGGTTCGCCTCCAGGCCTCCGGCAAAACCCTATGTAGTACCATCCACCACGATAGCAGATGGGATCTTCAGTACCGCACCGGGCATACCACCTGTACCCGGAAAAATCCGGGCTGGATCGACCATATGTGCATGCTGGAGTGCTGCCTCAATGAACAAACGAAAGCCAACCTCCATTTCGGACGGGAAGAAGAAAAAAGTGCAGGAGCGGTCGCTTGGTCCGGTGAACAACCTCGAAGCCCATGTCCCGCCGGAGTGGTGGCGGGGGATCTTCAACCACCTCTACCTCAAGACAGACGGCGACGTGGTCGGCGACGACACCCTGACGGTAAAGGAGATAGACCTCTTTTCAGAAGCGGCCGGCCTCAGGAAGGACGATCGTATCCTCGATGTCTGCTGCGGACAGGGGCGCCACACCCTCGAACTGGCCAGGCGCGGCTTCACCGCCGAAGGGCTCGACCGTTCTCATTACCTGGTCCAGAAGGCGCGGGCCTCCGCAAAGAAGGAGGGGCTGGATGTCAGGTTCAAGGAAGGGGACGCACGGCGTCTCCCGTACCGCACCGACACCTTCGACGCCGTCATGATTCTCGGGAACAGTTTCGGCTACTTCGAGAGCGGGGAGGACGACCGCCTGGTGCTCGCCGAGGTTGCACGGGTGCTCAAACCGGATGGCAGGGTGCTCATCGACATCTCTGACGGCGGATATCTCAGGGACAACTTCCAGAAGCGTTCCTGGGAATGGATCGATAAAAAACACTTCGTATGCAGGGAGCGGTCCCTCTCGGCAGACGGGGCGCGGCTCATTTCCCGGGAGGTGATCACCCATGTGGAGAAGGGGGTGATCGCCGACCAGTTCTATGCAGAGCGGCTGTACACCGGAGAAAAAATCGAAGAACTCATCTCTTCGGCCGGGTTCTCCGACATCGGCAGGCACGGCGAGATCGCGACCGAGTCGGCACGGAACCAGGACCTCGGCATGATGGAGAGGCGGATCGTCGTCACCGGCACGATCGCCAAGGCATGGGCAGAGCCTGCGAAGGGTGCGGCCTCTGACGTGCGGCAGGTGACGGTCATCTTCGGCGATCCGCGCCTCAGGGACGACGTCAAGCCGGACTGTGTCTTCGACGAGGACGACTATGACACCATCAACCGGCTCAAAGAGGCGCTGAAGCAGTTGAAAGGATACCGCTTCGCCTTCCTTGACAACCACCAGACCCTTGTCGCCGACCTGGAAAGGCTGCGCAGCAAGACCGACTACGTCTTCAACCTCTGCGACGAGGGCTTCCTCAACGACCCCTGGAAGGAACTGCATGTCCCCGCCCTCCTTGAGGTCATGGGGATCCCGTACACCGGGTCGGCCCCCCAGTGCCTCGCGTTCTGCTACGACAAGTCGCTTGTCAGGGGCGTGGCCCGGGAGATGCACATCCCGGTGCCCGAGGCGGTGCTCGTCCGCGGCGAAGAGATCGCCTACGAGATCCCCTTCAGGCTGCCCGCGATCGTGAAGCCCAACTCAGGGGACTCGAGTTTCGGCATCACCGAGAAGAGTGTCGCGTATTCGTTCGAAGATCTGACGCGTGCGATCTCGTCGATCAGGTCGCGTTTCGGGTTCGAGAAGCCGATCCTGGTCGAGGAGTACCTCACCGGCCCCGACCTCTCTGTCGGGATCATCGGCAACCCGCCTGAATCGTACACGGTCCTGCCCATCATCGAAGAGGACTACTCTGCCCTCCCGCCCGAACTTCCGAGGATCTGCGGCTACGAGGCAAAGTGGGTTCAGGACTCGCCGTACTGGAAGATCACCTCCATCAAGGCCGACCTCCCTGAGGAGACCGAGAAACAGATCATCGAGTGGAGCGTGCAGATGACGAGAAGGCTCGGCAGCCGCGACTATACCCGCCTCGACTGGCGGCTCTCGACCGACGGCGAACCGAAACTCCTTGAAGTGAACCCGAATCCAGGATGGTGCTGGGACGGCCACCTTGCCAAGATGGCGAAGATCGCCGGGGTCTCATATCCCGGGATGATCGGCATGGTCCTGAAGGCCGCGGAAGGCCGGATCGGCGAAAAACGGGCGTGAGCACTCTCCGTAGATACTGAGGCCCTGAAAAGGGGCCATCCACCTCTTTTTTGATCGAAGCTGCGAGGATAACAGAGAAAATCAGGCCTGTAAAAATCCCTCTCATCCTATCCCTGTGGTGCCTGCATGTCGGCGTGAGGGTGGGGATCCTCGGGACACGCCCGGATCAAATACGCCTTTATCTGCCTCTAATCAGGGGATCAAACCTCTCGTTCTGGGCCATATCGGGGAGATCCGGAGATCCGGGCATACCGGAGTCCGTGTGCGGAACAGGGTGAAATCCGGCAGGACTCAACCCCCTCTGAGCCCACATATGATTGAAGGTAATGTCATCCCCTCTCCCGGCCCCCCTGGTATCGGGGAGGGGGAGGGAGAGGGGCTGGAAATTGTCTGGATTTTGCCTCGTATTTTCATCGCAGAAGAGCCCATTCACGGATAATACCACAATAGAAACTATTATGTGAATGGCTGAACCATTCACGCTTTGTAAGGAGGTGAAAGTACAGGGCGGCTGCACGAAAAGGCAGGCGTCACCACAGGCCAGACCCCGAAGCGAGCGGCAGGGGGCCGGCACAGAGACACCATCCGGCATTCAGTTTCTCTCAGTCGTTCGCTCGCGTTGATTCAATCTGTTTGATACCGGCACATGCCAGGGAACAATGCTTCCAGAGCGGAAGCAAGATGCGACCATTTTGCAGGAGGAGAAAAGCATGAAAGAGATCTATACGAAAATCCTTGACGAGGCCATGGCGGCGCAGCGCGCCGACGTGGAGACGATCAAAAAGAAGCGCGGCACGGCATTCAAGGTGAAGGACGGCAAGGCCTACGTCGACGCCGCGGCGAAGATGAAGGCCAGCGAAGGACAGAGCAAGGCGGTGATCGACCTCCATGTGGAGTCTGTGAAGGCCCATTACAGGAACCTCTCCGCGCTCACCGACTATGTCAGGCCAGAGGACGACCCCTTTGTCGAGCACTACCAGACGCCTGCCGTCCTCGAAGTCCTCTATGCCGAGGACCCGAAATTCAGGAAGAGCATGGACGCCTTTATCAAGGCAATCGGGAAGTCCGAAGCCCTGATCGGCCGCGAGGCGGCGAGGCGGTATGCCGGGTTCTACGGCCCGACCTGTGTCGTCGACTTCGCCCTGATACCGGGCAGCACGTCCAATGTCGTCAACCAGATCCTCCAGACCGTCAAGATCCCGACAGAGCACAGGCAGGCGATCCTGGCGGCAAAGTCCTGGGGCATGAACACCAGTTACGGCATCGGCGAGGTCTTCGCCAAGGCCGTGGAGGCAGGGGAGACCCTTGCCGACGCCACGAAGCAGGAGGTCAAACAACTCCAGGCGATCTACGACCACCCTGTCCGGGCGCAGGTCGAGTTGATGGAAAAGGCAGGGATGACCTCCTTCGACCCGGCGAAGTACATGGAAGGGTACAAAAAGGACATCGAACCCTTCGTGAAGGCCGCGATCGACGGCGGGGTCCACTACGGCAACATCGTCACCGTCCCGGCCTACTGTGTCGGCGACATCGCGCACCACATCGCCCAGTCCACCTTCAACATGTGCAAGGACGACGTGGTGATGGGCATCATCGAGGCGGTGACCGAAGTGATGGACAGGAGCGTGCGGGCGGCCCTGGACACAGTCAAAAGTGAGTACCAGCTCCTCTCCATCGCCACGGGGTCGTCGGCGGCGGCGACCGAGTACATCCTCGAACTCGACGGCTTCAACGCCCCGATGGTCGTCGACCTCCTCACGAAGCGCTTCCACAACTTCGTGCAGTTGTACCCGACCCGCGGCGCCGCGGCCGAACTCCACAACTGCGACTTCATGGACATGATCTGGCGCGGCTGGCGGATGCTCGACGCCGCACGGAGGAAGAGGAACGGGTCCGGCGACCTGCTGACTCCAAAGGCTGCGGGCTTCCCTGTGGACCTCGCGCCCATCCATGAGAGTGAGGTGATCATGAACCCGCAGCGCTACGCCTATCCGGCCTCGGCGATCACCGTACGCTACTCGGCCCTGATGCGCCTCGCCGACTACCCCTGTCTGCTGACGAGCGAACCGGTGACGGCGACGATGATGACGAACATCATCGCCCTTCACCCGGAGCAGATCGCAGCCCCGGTGCGGGCCTGCAAGGACTGCGCCTCGGCCTCGATGGTCGACTTCAGGCACGAGTACTGTCAGTGGAGAGAGGCGGTCTGAGGGCATCGCCGCGGGTGAGTGCGATGAAATGCTATATCTGCGCACAGGAGGGGAAGACGACCGAGGCCGCGGGGATCTGCATCGTCTGCGGCATGGGCCTCTGCACCGACCACATGATCCGGAGCGATGTGGACCTCTGGGAGGGGGGATACCCCTTCCCGGCACAGAAGATGAAGAGGGCCCTCCCGAGGATCCTCTGTCCGGAATGCCATGCCGCCCTTCAGGAGTGAGAGACCAATGGTCTCCCTCCTGAAAAGAAGCGTCGCCGAACTGATCGGGACATTCGTCCTGGTCTTCTTCGGTGCCGGGGCCGCGGCCGTCACCCTGATGATCGCCCATGGTGCGGAGACGCCGAACCCCTTCAACATCGGGATCGGCGCCCTCGGCGGCCTCGGGGACTGGCTTGCGATCGGTCTCGCCTTCGGCATCGCGATCGCCGCGGTGATCTATGCCCTCGGCAGGGTCTCGGGGGCGCACATCAACCCCGCGGTGACGATCGCCCTCTGGGCGGCCGGGATGTTCCCGGCGCGGGAGGTCGTCCCCTACATCGCCGCCCAACTCATCGGCGCGGCCGGCGCGAGTTTCGCCTTTGCGGCCTGCGCAGGCATGGACGCCGTCACTATCGGCGGTCTCGGCGCGACCGCACCCTTCCCGGGCATCTCCTTCTCGCAGGCGGTCCTGGTCGAGGCGATCGGCACCTTCCTCCTGATGCTCGCGATCATGGGGGTGGCCGTGGACAAGAGGGCGCCGCCCGGCTTTGCAGGCCTCGTCATCGGCCTCACCGTCGCCGGGATCATCACGACGAC
>NZ_JAQVNX010000013.1:0-2421 GCF_028702905.1 Methanofollis sp. | reverse complement strand
AGCAGGGTCTACTTCGCGCGGATCGGCCTTGGCAACGGCCGGGAGAACACCATCACACGGATACGGAGACTCTTCGACACCGCGGGCCTCGCCTCCTGCATCGAGGAGGGCGACCTGACCGCGGTGAAACTCCACTTCGGCGAGGAGGGGTGCGACACCTTCGTCTCGCCGGTCTGGGTGCGGCAGGTCGTCGACAGGGTGCGGGACGCCGGGGGCAACCCCTTTCTCACCGACACGAACACCCTGTACTCGGGGCAGCGCCACAACACCGTCGACCACATCGCCACGGCCCTCGGGCACGGGTTCGGCTACGAGGTGACAGGGGCCCCGATCGTCATCGCCGACGGCCTCCACTCGCAGAACTGGCGGGAGGTCGGGATCGACAGGAAGCACTTCTCGAAGGTGAAGATCGCGGGCGACATCCTGGACGCGGAGAGCATGATCGTCCTCTCCCATGTGAAGGGGCACGGTATGGCCGGTTTCGGCGGGGCCATCAAGAACCTGGCGATGGGGTGCGCCCCGGCGGCAGGAAAGATGGACCAGCACCAGGGCCTCGTCCCTCTCATCGAGGCGGGCGCCTGTGCGGAGTGCGCTACCTGCGCCAGGGTCTGCCCGACAGGCGCCCTGGAGGGCGGGCCGGGGGGCATCACCCTCACCACGACGCGGTGCATCGGCTGCGGCGAGTGCATGACCGTCTGCCCGAACGGGGCGATCGACTTCGACTGGAAGGAGGGGCTCGTCCCCTTCATGGAGATGATGACGGAGTACGCCCTCGGCGCGGTGCAGGGCAAGGAGGGGAAGGTCGGGTACCTCAATGTCCTGACGAACATCACGCCCGACTGCGACTGCTGCCCCTGGAGCGACAGGGCGATCGTCCCTGACATCGGGATACTCGCCTCGACAGACCCGGTCGCGATCGACGCCGCCAGCTTCGACCTCGTCAATGCCCAGCCGGGCATGGCCGGCAGCCGCCTCCTCGGCAACCGCGAGCCCGGCGCCGACAAGTTCAGGGGGGTGAACCCGTACAGCGACGGCATGATCCAGGTGAGGTACGGCGAGGAGATCGGCCTCGGGTCCGCGGACTATGAACTCGTCGAGATCTGAAGACCTCAGGGCCGTCGAGGAGGAGATCCTGAGGGGGGCCGCCTGTATCGGCCAGGCCGGCGAGGTGCCGGCCCTCGACCACCTGCTGGTCCGCGTCTCGCCCGGCCATCTGCAGGCCGTCGCGGATGAGATCGCTGCCCTGACAGGATACCTCCCGACCCGCGCCTCCGTCTCCGCGGGCGGGCGGACCGTGACCCTCGCCAGGCCCGGCCTGCCGCCGATCGTCCTCGAAGAGGGGACAGAGGAGGTGCAGGGGACAGGGCTTGCCGCCATCGCCTTCAGGGTGGAGGACCCGGACGACCACTGCAGGCAGATGGAGGAGAGAGAGATCCCGTGCCGCCGCATCGGCGGGACCGTCGAGACGGAGAGGTCCCCCCTCACCGGCATCGCGCTCAGGTTCGCCGGCCCCGCAGGGTGGCGTCCCGGCGGCCGGGAGGTCCCCCTCCCCTGCCGGGTCGGGGAACGGCCGTACCACCGACGGATCGGGAGGCCAGACCATGTGGCCGTGCGGGTGCGGGCGGAGGACAGGGCCGCCGCGGTGCTCTGGTTCATGCAACTGACAGGCGGGCGCTTTGTAGGTTCGGAGTATGTGGTCCCCTTCAGGTCGGCGAACAGTGTCGTGCGCCTGGAGAGGTGCGGCTTTGCCCTGAACGTCGTCTCCGGCACCGCACCGGGGGAGGACGAACCCTTCCTTGCGCGGTTCGGGCCGGGCGCTCACCACGTCGCCTTCGAGACGGCAGAGATCAGGGAGACGGTGGCGGCCCTCCGAGGGGACGGGACCGCCTTCTCCCTCCCCCTCACCGGTGCGCGGGAAGAGGGGATCCTGCAGGCGATGACGGCCCGGTCCCCCCATACCGGGCTCATGATCGAGTATATCGAAAGGTACGGCGGATATGAGGGATATTTCAGCCCCGAGCTGGCACGCCCCCTTTAGACGCACCTGCCCCCGTACGCCACCGCCTCCCTCCCCCGCAGGGCGATCCCCCGGATATAGACCGCGGGGGCGTAGTCGGGGCAGAGTTCAAGGATCCTGTCGCACGCCTCCACCGCGTCCTCATACCTCTCCAGGAGGATGAGGGCATAGGCCATCGCCTTGCGGGCCTCCAGGTGATAGGGTGCGATCTCCAGGGCCCGGCGGTAGGCGGCGACCGCGTCCTCGTGCCTGAACATCATGTCAAGAGTGACCCCCGCCATAAACCAGCAGTCCGGGTTGGCGGGTTCGAGTTCGGCCGCCCGGTGAAACGCCTCCAGTGCCGAGTGCAGGTTCATGCGCATCTTCTCGGCCACGCCCAGGAGGTACCACGCGGGGGCGTACTG